>JAEXRB010000241.1 GCA_023438325.1 Pseudomonadota bacterium
AGTCGAGACGGCGGCCCACAGCCTCCTTGAGGCCGAGCACGCGGCGGGCTTCGGCCACGTGCGTGGCAAGGCGATCCAGCTCCTCATCCACGTCGAGTTTTTGCAGCCACAGCACGAACTCCTGCTCAAGCCTGCCGGCATCCAGCGCCGGAGCCAGTTCGGCGAAGCGGTTTTCCAGGCGCGTGCGCAAGCCGGCACGAATTTCCGGCAGCCACTGGCGAACGTTGGCACATGCCGTCTCGATGCCATCGAGCTTTTCCCGCAGCACGGCAGCGAGCTTGGCGCCTTCGCGTTCGCGCGCAGCGCAGAACTCTTCGAGTGCAGCATCGACCACGGCAAGGGTTTCAGCCTGAAGGCCGGCCGGATCGGGGCCGTTCTGCTCCACCACGCCGGGAAAGGCGAGCAGGTCGGTGAAGTTCACATGCAGATTGGGAAATCGACTGGTCTGGCGCACGGCGGCATGGGCGAGGCGCTCGAGCAATTCGTCGTTGAGCACCAGCTCGCGGGCAGAGGCAGAAGCGGCGGATTTGAGTCGCAGCGACATTTCCACCTTGCCACGCTGCACCTTGACGGCCACGCGCTCGCGGATCGCAGGCTCCAGCCCGCGCAGGTCGTCGGGCGCGCGCAGGGAGAACTCCAGGTAGCGGTGGTTCACGGCACGCAGCTCGGCGCTGAGCGTGCCCCATGCGGTGACGCGTTCTGCGGAGGCAAACGCGGTCATGCTGCGGATCATGGGGATTTCCAGTTGCACGTAAGAAGGCACGCAGCTTACCGGATCGCCTTCGGGAGACGGAGGCGCTGGTTGTTTTTCGGCCCTGTTTTTCATGTTTCCGCATGGCTGTGGCCAAATGTCATGAAAACAGGAGGAACACACCACATGAACCAAATCCGGGGACTTCTCGGCATCACGCTCGCATTCGCGCTCGGTGGTTGCGCCAGCCTGAGTGAATCGGATTGTCGCAAGGGCGACTGGTACGGCATCGGTACCAGCGATGGCCGCAATGGCTACACCCCCAATCGCCTCTCGCACCACGACAAGGCCTGCGCCAAGCACGGCATGGGTGTGAACGTGCACGACTACCACGCCGGCCATGCCGAGGGCCTGCGCCAGTTCTGCGTACCACCACGCGCGTTCACGCTGGGCCGCGAGAACGGCACCTACCATCGCCTTTGTCCTGCGGACATCGAACCGGATTTCCTTGCCGCCTACGATCTGGGTCGCGATGTCCACGCCATCGAACAGGAGCTGGCCTCGCTGGAGGACGAGATCGAAAGCCTGCTCGACGAGATCGATGCTGACAAAACCAGCGAAACCGCACGCGAGATGGCCGAACAGCGCCTGCGCTATGTGAAGAAAGATCGCGATCGCCGCGAACGCGATCGCGATGCGCTGCTGGAGCGCGCACGGCGACTGGGTTACGGGAATGTCTGGTGACAGGCGAGTACCATGCGCGTGGTTTTCGTATGGATCTGATGCATGAACGCGTTTTCCCGCCCCAGCCGTCGCAGCGCAGAGCAACTGCGCGACATCCGCATCCAGCGCCGCTTCACCTGCCACGCCGAAGGTTCGGTGCTGGTGTGTTTCGGCAATACCCAGGTGCTCTGCACGGCGAGCGTGGAGAATCGCGTACCCGGCTTCCTGCGCGGCAAGGGTGAAGGCTGGGTGACCGCCGAGTACGGCATGCTGCCGCGCGCCACCCACAGCCGCAGCGACCGTGAGGCCGCGCGCGGCAAGCAAGGAGGTCGCACGCTGGAAATCCAGCGCCTGATCGGCCGCTCGCTGCGCGCCTGCGTGGATCGCCGTGCCTTGGGCGAACGCACCATCACGCTGGACTGCGATGTGCTGCAGGCCGACGGCGGCACCCGCACCGCCGCCATCACCGGCGCGTATGTGGCGCTGCGCGATGCCGTGGGCTGGCTGCTGGAAAAAAAGGAAATCACCCGCAGCCCGATTCTTGGCGCGGTGGCGGCAGTCTCGGTGGGCGTGTATCGCGGCGTGCCGGTGCTTGATCTGGACTACGCCGAAGATTCGGATTGCGACACCGACATGAACGTGGTGATGAACGATGGCGGCGGCTACATCGAATTGCAGGGCACCGCCGAAGGCCACGCCTTCCGCCGCGATGAACTGGACGCCTTGCTGACGCTCGCCGAGATAGGCACGCGCGAATTGTTCGCCGCACAGAACGCCGCGCTGGCAGGATGAGCGCGATGAAACTGGTACTTGCCAGCCACAACACCGGCAAGCTCGCCGAATTGCGCGGGCTGCTGGCCGGGCACGGCATCGATGTCGTGGCGCAATCTGATTTCGGCATCGGCGAAATCGAGGAAACCGGGCTCACCTTCGTCGAGAATGCCCTGCTCAAGGCGCGCCATGCCGCGCGCATTTCCGGCTTGCCGGCACTGGCCGATGATTCCGGCCTCTGCGTGGACGTACTCGGCGGTGCGCCCGGGCTGCACTCGGCCCGATATGCCGGCACCGATGGCGACGCACAAGCCAATATCCTCAAGCTGCTCGATGCGCTGGCCGATGTGCCGGACGAACATCGCGGCGCGTATTTCCACTGCACCCTCGCCTTGCTGCGCCATGCCGATGATCCGGCGCCACTGATCTGCGAAGGTCGCTGGCGCGGGCGCATCCTGGCTGAACTTCGCGGCGACGAAGGCTTCGGCTACGACCCGCTGTTCCTGGATGAGGCCAGCGGCCAAAGCGCGGCAGAACTTTCGCGCGAGGAAAAGGCCGCGATCAGCCATCGCGGACAAGCCCTTCGGCAGCTGATCGCGGCACTCGCAAGGCATCCGCTCTAAACTAGCGAGTCCCCCGCCCTACTCTGGAACGCCCGTGTCCTCGACGTTGCACACCTCCGACTTGCCCGGCCTGCCGCTGCTGCACCGGGGCAAGGTTCGCGATGTCTACGGCTTGCCCGGAAATGCCTTGCTGATGGTGGCCACCGATCGCCTCTCGGCCTTCGACGTGGTGCTGCCCGATCCCATCCCCGGCAAGGGCGAAATGCTCACCCAGATGTCGAATTTCTGGTTCGACAAGACCGCGCATCTGCTGCCCAATCACCTGCTCCACACACCCGTGGCCAAAGTGCTGCCCGAGGGCGTGAGTCTGCCGCTGTATGCGCAGCGCAGCGTCGTTGCGCGCCGCCTCAAGCCGCTGCCGGTGGAAGCCATCGCACGCGGCTACATCATCGGCTCGGGCTGGAAGGACTATCAGGCCACGGGCCGCATTTGCGGCATCGCGCTGCCAGCAGGATTGCGCCAAGCCGAACAACTGCCCGAACCTATCTTCACGCCATCGAGCAAGGCGGCGGTGGGCGATCATGACGAGAACATCGGGTTTGATCGCGTCGTGGCGTTGATCGGTGCCGATCTGGCCGAGCAAGTGCGCGAAGCCACCCTTGCCATCTACCGCTTTGCCGCAGCCTTCGCCGCCCAACGCGGCATCCTGATCGCCGACACGAAGCTGGAATTTGGCCTGGACGAGGACGGCACCCTGCGGGTGATGGACGAAATGCTCACACCCGATTCTTCGCGCTTCTGGCCTGCCGACGAATATCGCGTCGGTATCAGCCCGCCCAGTTACGACAAGCAGTTCGTGCGCGACTATCTGGAAACGCTCGACTGGAACAAAGCTGCGCCTGGCCCGGAATTACCGGTCGCGGTGATCGCCGGTACCGTGGCGCGTTACGCCGAAGCGTTGCGTCGCTTGACGGACGAAACCTCGCGTTGAACCTGCACCTCCGTCGTTGACGGAGCAGAGGGAGTTGCATCGTCATGCCCCGCGCCCATCTCTTGCTCGTCCTGGCCATCTGCATCGCCTGGGCGGTCAACTTTCTTACCTCCGCTGCGGCGTTGCGGGAACTGCCACCCCTGCTTTTCTCCGCATTGCGTCTGTTGCCGCTGATCGTCTTGCTGGCACCCTGGATGCGGCTGCCGCCGAAAGGTGGCTGGCTTTGGCTGATTGCCATCGCGCTGTGCAACGGCGTGCTGCACTTCGGCCTGAATTTCTGGGCCATCCGCGAAGCCGGCAACCTGGCTTCACCGGCCATCGTGCTGCAAAGCTACATCCCGATGACTGTCCTGCTCGCCGTGTTTTTCCTCGGAGAAAAGATCGGCTGGCGCACCTGGACCGGCATCAGCATCAGCTTTGCCGGAGTACTGGTACTGGGGTTCGACCCGATCGTGCTGGATGCTCCCTTCGCGCTGATGCTGATGCTGCTTTCCGCCTTTGCGCTGGCGGTGGGCACGGTGACGATGCGCAAGCTGGTCGGCATGCATCCACTCGGCGTGCAAGGCTGGGTGGCGCTGATCGCGACCACACCGCTGCTGCTCTGGAGCGCCTTGGTTGAAACCGGCCAGTGGGACGCGATCCTCCACGCCTCGGCCACTGCCTGGTTCGGCGTGGCATGGGCTACGTTCGCTGCCTCGCTGCTCGGCCATGGTTTGTTCTACTGGCTGGTGCAGCGCCATCCGGTGTCTACCCTGACGCCGTATCTGCTGATGACGCCCGTCATGGCGGTGATGCTCGGTATCGCCTTCTGGGGTGATCGCCCCGGCCCGAGGCTTTACCTGGGTGGCGCAATGGTGTTGGGCGGTGTGCTGGGCATCGCGTTGCGTGCCAAGACACGGGCACGGAAGTTGCCGGAACCTACGGAAATCTGAACCGGGCGGGGGCACCCGCCCGGTTCGTCGCCGTCAAAGCTGCGGCTTGAAGCTGTCCTTCTCGAACGGACGCAGCAGCCAGCGACACAGCGCGGGCAGGAAGATGATGGCGGCGATCATGTTCACCACGAACATGAAGGTCAGCATCACGCCCATGTCGGCCTGGAACTTCAGATCGGAGAAGATCCACATCGCCACGCCCACGGCCAACGTCAGCGCGGTGTAGAAGATCGCGATGCCGGTGGTCTTGAGCGCAATGAAGTAAGACTCGGACACCGTCTTGCCGGCACGCAGGGATTCACGCATGCGGGCGAAAATGTAGATGGCGTAGTCCACGCCGATGCCAACGCCAAGCGCGACCACGGTAAGGGTGTTGACCTTCATGCCGATGCCCAACTCCACCATCAAAGAGTGGCCCAGCTCGGTCACCAGCACCAGCGGCAACACGATGCACAATGCCGCCAACGGATTGCGGAAGCTGATCAGGCACATCAGAAAAACTGCGCCGTAGAGCAGCAGCAGCATGCGATGCTCGACCGCGCGCACGGTGTCGTTGGTGGCCGCCATCACGCCGATGTTGCCGGTGGCAAGGCGCAGGTTGACCGCGTCGCTCTGGAAGTCCTCGCCGTTGGCCGCTGCGGCTTGAGCCTGCTCGGCCAGTTGTTCGCGAAGGTTCACGCCTTCATGCCAGGCGCCATTCTTTTCACGGAAGTCCTTCACGGCGCCGATCACGCGGTCGATGGTGTCGGCGCGATGATCGGAGAGGAACGCCATGATCGGCATGGCCGAACAATCGGTGGTGAGCAGGCCGGAGTCGCTCTCGAAGCCTTGGGTGGCAAGACGCAGCGAATCGGAATCACGCGGCAATACGCGCCACTTGATGGCGCCATCGTTCCAGCCGGCGTTGACGATCTTGGCCGCCATCGGCAGCGTCATCACCTGCTGCACACCGGGCACGTTGGCCAGGTGCCAGGCAAAGCGATCCACCAGTTCCATGGTGGGATAACTCAGGGTGCACGCATCCGGGCGCGCTTCGGCAATGACATTGAGGATATCCACGCCAAGGGCGAATTTCTGCGTGATGGCGCGGGCATCCTGGTTGTAGCGGGCATCCGGGCGCAGTTCGGCCACGCCTTCTTGCGCATCGCCGACCATGACCTTGTCGCCGCGTTGCTCGGCGAACCACCATGCGGTCAAGCCAATGACGATGACAACCGCTGCCGCAATCGGCTTGCTGAGGCGTGCCAGTACCGCCCACACCTTGTCGAAACGGGTGAGCTGGCGCAGGCGGAACTCGCGCTTCCTGTCCATGTTGCGCAGACGGGTGTAGGACAACAGCACCGGCAGCAGCACGAGGTTGGTGAGGATGGTCAGCGCCACGCCGACGGTGGCGGTGATGGCCAACTCGAAGATGATCCGGATCGGGATCATCAAGATGGTGGCAAAACCGATGCAGCCTGCGATCAACGCAACCGAGCCGGGGATCAGCAACATGCGGAAGGAGAGCCGCGCCGCAGTAAGCGGGTCCACGCCCTTGCGCGCACGCAACTCATCCACGGTGCCGTCTTCCAGGCCGCCGAAGAACAGTTCGCCACGGAAGCGATTGATCATCTGCTCGCCATGACTGACCGCGATGGCGAAGATCAGGAACGGCGTGAGCATGTTCATCGGATCGATGCCGAAGCCCATCAGGCGCAAGGCACCGAGCATCCAGATCACGGCGATGAGCGAGGCGAACACGGTAAGGCTGGCGAGCTTGACCGAGGTGGAATACAGGAACAGCAGCAGCCAAGTGAACGCGATGGTCAGTACGAAGAACTTGATGACCGAGCGTGCGCCGTCGCTGATGTCGCCCACCATCTTGGCAAAACCGATGATGTGAACCTGATAGCCCTGCGCTTCGTATTTGCCGCGCAGCGCTTCGAACTGGTCGGCGATGCTCTGGTAGTCGAGTTTGTTGGCATCGGTTTCGGGCACCAGGTCGGCCCAGATCATCGCGCCGGACCAGTCCTTGGCCACGAGGCGTCCGACGATGCCGGCCTTGACGATGTTGCCGCGGATGGTTTCGAAATCTTCGCTGCCGGCATGTTCGGCATTGAACTCGTTGGGAATGACGTTGCCGCCGGCAAAGCCGTCCTCGACCACTTCGACGAAGCGCACGTTGGGCGTGAACAGCGAGCGCACACGGGCGTTGTCGGTGGCTTCAATCGCCATCACGTCGGAAGTCATGCCTTCCAGCGCGGTGAAGAAGCCCGGCTCGAACATGTTGCCGTCGCGCGCCATCAGCGCCACGAGCACGCGATTGGCGCCACCGAAGTCCGCCTCGTAATCGAGGAAGGTCTGCATGTACTCGTGTTCGAGCGGAATCTGCTTCTTGAATCCCGCATCGACTTTCAACTGGCTGGCCAATGCAATCGCGATCACCGTGATGATGGCGAATACCACCAGTACCACCGGCCGCGCGCCAAAGATCAGGCGTTCCAGTACCCGGGTGACCGGGCCAGCCTCGACATTCCCACCGTGCGCCATGTTCTATTCCCCTGACTTACTGGTTGAGGGCATGCGGCCTGAAGGCGTCCACGCCTTTCTCGCCGGATACCACGAGGCTGCGGTTCGGTCTCACGATGACGCCCGCCAGCACCGGAGTTTCCTGGCTGGCATTGGCGTAGACCTGCGTATCGGGTGCGGATTCGGCATCGGCGCGAACCACGACAACGCCGTTGGCACCGACCAGCGCGAATCCTGCATCGCCATAGGCTGCGCCACCCATCAGGCTCAACTCGGTGCCGGTGTCGATGGCATCCCAGCTATCGCCAAGATCCCAGCTCTCGAACGCGTTGCCGCGCATGCCGAAAACGACGACATGATCGCCGGCATAGCCGATGACGCCGAACATGGAGCCGCCGTAAGGCAATTCCACGCGTTCCCATGTGGTGCCGCCATCGCGCGAACGATAAGCCGCACCGCGCTCGCCGGCGATGAACAGCGCGCCGCTGCCGGTGCGGGCAATGGCGTTGAAATGAGGCTCGTTTTCCTCATCCAGCGCGAGGTCTTCGTCCGAGAGCGTCCAGCTGTCGTCGCCAGCATCAGCGTCGTCGCCAGCATCAGCGTCGTCGATGGCCGTGTCGTCGATGGCATCGCCATCGTTGGCACTGGCCGTACCGCTGGTGGAAACGAAGTGCCAGCTCTCGCCGCCATCATCGGTACGCAGGAGCTGGGCGTAAGCGCCTGTGGCGAAGCCGTGGTTGGCATCGAGCATCAGCACATCGAGCAGGGGCACGCCCTGGCGCGGATCGAAGACCGCATCGGGCGAGGTATCAAGCACGTCTTCGCGCTGCAAGGCCCAAGTAAGGCCGCCATCGCGACTGGCGATGATGGTGCCGTCGTGGCCCACGGCCCAGACGGCATCGCCCACGGCACTGACGGCAGTGAGCGTGGTGCGCGTTGGCACATCGGCCACCTGACGCCATTCAGTGCGGCTCTCGGAAACGAGAATCTGGCCGCGCTCGCCCACGCCGACGGCGCGCGAGGCGGCGTCGGTCAGGTCGAGGATCAAGGCCTGGGTTGCGGCCAGCGGCATGATCTCGCTGCGCTGCGGCGCGACATCCTGCGCCAGCGCGGTCAGCGGCAATGCTGCCACCCCGAGTACCAGCGCCAGCGTGCGTTGTGCCAGCCCGAAGGTCTGCATGGTGTTCCTCCCCTGGAGAATTCTGGTGTCGGTAGCCGTACGGAGCCGGCGGTTGCAGCATGGTGCCGTGCCTGCAGTGTCTGGGGC
>JAEXRB010000264.1 GCA_023438325.1 Pseudomonadota bacterium
GTCTTGAGCACCCAGTCGACGATGGAGTCGGACGGGTTGAGCATGGCGAACTTGCTCTTGGCCTCCGAACCGCCGCCCTTGGCGGCGACGATCACCTCGACGGTATCGCCCGGCACGACCTTGACGTTGACCACGCCCGGGGTGTTGTCGCGGGTATTGGTGCGCTTGCCGGCCGGGTCGGCCAGCACCGAGGCGCGCAGCTTGTTGTCCGGGTAGGCGTAGGCGCGGCGGATGCCCTCGTTGGCCATGTCCTCCACGCCCATGGTGGCGTCGTCCCAGCGCACGTTCATGCCGATCTCGAGGAACACGGTGACGATGCCGGTGTCCTGGCAGATCGGGCGGTGGCCCTCGGCGCACATGCGCGAGTTGATCAGGATCTGCGCCATCGCCTCCTTGGCCGCCGGCGACTCCTCGCGCTCATAGGCAGCGGCCAGGTTCTTGATGTAGTCGACCGGGTGGTAGTACGAGATGTACTGCAGCGCGTCGGCGATGGACTGGATGAGGTCTTCCTGCTTGATCGATGTCACGGCTTGCTCGAGGCTGGCGGGGGTTGAGCTGCGTATTTTACGCCCTGCCGTCCATGGCGGGCGCCCTGCGGGCCAGCGCTGCGCGCTGTTGGAAACCGCTCCCGGCGGTTTCCTTGTCCACCCTGCCGTCCATGGCGGGCGCCCAGGGGGACCGCCACGGCAGCCGAACCGCTTCCCGCCGGCACGTCCGCTGGCCGCAATGGCCTCCACCGGCGGCAGGCCGCACAATACGGCCGCATGGGAACCCTGGTCCTGATCCTCGACCTCATCGGCACCTTCGTCTTCGCCCTGTCCGGGGCGACGATGGGGGTGCGCCGGCGGCTGGACATCTTCGGCGTGCTGGTCCTGTCCTTCGCCGCCGCATTGGCCGGCGGCATCACCCGCGACCTGCTGATCGGCGCCACCCCGGTGGCGGCGATCAGCGACTGGCGCTACCCGGCAATCACCCTGGCCGCCGGCATCGTCACCTTCTTCCGGGCGCCACTGATCGAACGCATGCAGTACCCGGTGCGCATGTTCGATGCGATGGGCCTGGCGCTGTTCGCGGTGGCCGGCACGCAGAAGGCACTGTCCTTCGGTATCGCCCCGCCACTGGCGGCAGCACTGGGCATGCTCACAGGCATTGGCGGCGGCATCGCCCGCGACGTGCTGCTGGCCCAGGTGCCGCTGGTGCTGCAGGCCGAGCTGTATGCCGTGGCCGCGCTGGCCGGTGCTGCGGTGGTGGCACTGGGCTACTGGCTGGACCTGCCGGCCATTCCCTGCGCGCTGGCCGGTGCCGGGCTGTGTTTCGGGCTGCGGATGATGGCCATGCATTACGACTGGCATCTGCCCAAGGCGTTGCAGTCCTCCGACCCGCCGCCCCCGGAAGGCCCGCGCCAGTAAGCCTGCGCGCCGACAACTGGGGGCGCTCCCGCTCCGGCACAATGACCACCGCAGAGCCGCCCGCCCACAGGTCCCGCCGATGCCGCCACCGATTCCTCCCGCTGCCCCGCTGAAACTGCGCGAACGGTTCCGCGCCCTGCGCAACCTGCCGCCATTCCTGCGGATGATCTGGCAGGCCAGTCCGGCGCTGGCCCTGTGCAGCCTCGGGTTGCGTCTGGTGCGCTCGCTGATGCCGGTGACAATGCTGTATGTCGCCAAGCTCATCATCGATGAAGTGATCGGCCTGGCCGGCACGCCGGGAATGGACGGCGGCCTGCACGAGGCCTGGGCCAGCGGCGTGCTGAATCACCTGGCCTTGCTGCTGGCCATCGAATTCGGGCTGGCATTGTTGTCCGACGTGCTTGGACGCGCCGTGGCGTTCGTGGACAGCACGCTGTCCGAGCTGTACGTCAACGCCGCCAGCGTGCGCCTGATGGAACACGCCGCCACGCTCGACCTCGAAGATTTCGAGGACAGCGAACTGCAAGACCAACTCGAACGCGCGCGCCGCCAGACCAGCGGTCGCAGCGCACTGATGGGCCAACTGTTCGGACAGGCGCAGGACATCATCACCGTCATCGCCTTCGCCGCCGGCCTGGTGGCCTATGCGCCGTGGCTGATCGGGCTGATGCTGGTGGCGCTGCTGCCGGCCTTCCTCGGCGAAATGCATTTCAACGCACAAGGCTACGCACTCAATTTCCACTGGACCCCGGAACGGCGCGAACTGGATTACGTGCGCCAGACCGGCGCCAGCGTGGAAACCGCCAAGGAGGTGAAGATCTTCGGTCTGGAAGGCTTCCTGGTGGCGCGTTATCGCATGCTGGCCGAGAAGTTCTACCGCGCCAACCGTGCCCTGGCGCTGCGTCGTGCGGCCTGGGGCAGCCTGCTCTCGCTGCTCGGCACCGCGGGCTATTACGGCGCCTACGGTTATCTGGCCTGGCGCACCGTGCATGGCGATTTCAGCGTCGGCGATCTCACCTTCCTCGCCGGCTCATTCCTGCGTCTGCGCTCGCTGCTGGAAGGCATCCTCAGCGGTTTTTCGCAGGTCGCAAGCCAGGCGCTGTATCTGGACGACCTGTACTCGTTCTTTGCCATCCAACCGGAAATCCTTTCCAGGCCCGATGCCCGGCCGATTCCCAGGCCCATCCACACCGGCTTTGTGTTCGAAGATGTCGGCTTCCGCTATCCGGGAGCGGAACGCTGGGCGGTGCGCCATCTCTCGTTCCATCTTGCCGCCGGTGAATCGGTGGCCCTGGTCGGCGAGAACGGCGCGGGCAAGACCACGCTGGCAAAATTGCTGGCGCGGCTCTACGACCCGGATGAAGGCCGCATCCTGCTCGACGGCATGGACCTGCGCGATTACGACCTCGACGACCTGCGCGCCAACATCGGCGTGATCTTCCAGGACTTCGTGCGCTTCAACCTCACTGCCGCCGACAACATCGCGGTCGGTCGCATCGAAGCACGCGACGACCACGCCCGCATCCAGGAGGCCGCACGCCGCAGCCTCGCCGATGCGGTGATCTCGCGTCTGCCGAAAGGCTATGCACAACCGCTAGGCAAACGCTTCGCGCAAGGTGTGGATCTTTCCGGCGGCGAATGGCAAAAGCTCGCCATCGCCCGCGCCTACATGCGCCAGGCCCAAGTGATGATCCTCGACGAACCTACTGCCGCGCTGGATGCACGCTCGGAATACGAGGTGTTCGAGCGCTTCAAGGAGCTATCGCTAGGCCGCACCACGGTACTGATCTCGCACCGCTTCTCCACCGTGCGCATGGCCGATCGCATCCTGGTGCTGGAGCAAGGCCGGATCCTCGAATCAGGCAGCCACGAACATCTCCTGGCCGCAAACGGGCGCTATGCGGAGCTGTTCAATCTCCAGGCGGAAGGCTACCGCTGAAGCATGGCTTTCCGATTCCGCGCTAGCGCGCAAGGACACATCTTCAGCACTTACTCGCATGCCACGCCCATCGCGGCCCGACACTTCCCGACCATTGGCCGGCGGCGCATCAGCCTTCGGTTGCAGCCTCGATCGCCTGTCCCAAGTCGCGCCCGGTCACCGGGCCGAGGAAGCGCTTGGCCACGCTGCCGTCCGGTGCGATCAGCCAGGTCATCGGCAAGCCGCGCGGCGCCGGGAAATCCGCAGGCGGGTCGTAAACATCGACAATGGCGATGGGATAACCGGCAGGGTGCTCGATCAGGAACGCACGCATTTCCTCCGCGCTGATGTCCTCGTATGCAAGACCGATGAGCGCCACGTCATCACGTGATTGCGCGAAGGCACGCAAGTCCGGCATTTCCTTCAGGCATGGGCTGCACCACGTCGCCCAGTAATTGACGATCACCCACTTGCCGCGCTGTTCGGCCAGATCGAACAGCGGGCCATCGAGCGTATCCACGCGCAGCGTCGGTGTGGCCGCGGGCTCGGCCAACGCAGCGGTGGGAAATACCAGCGCGGCGACGAGCGCCAGCGTCTTGAGCCATGTCGTCATGGATGAAACTCCGTCTGTTCTGAAAGAATGTGCGCCACGCTGCGCTGCATGCGTTCGCGCAGCGGGCCACGCAAAGCGTCCAGTTCGGCCATGGCGCGGCAGCCATGGGCATCGCCGCTGTCGGGAAGTCGCGCCTGGGCCAAAGGAATGCGCAAGCCAGCGCATTCGTACAGCTCGCCCAACGGCAGGTGATCCAGATCGCGTACCAAGGCGAATGCACCGTCATCCAGACGCTGGATCACGCGCGTTTCCACCAGCGCCTGCAACAGACGCATCAAGGTGTCATCGCTGATGGAAGGCTCCAGTTGCTGCAATTGCGCGGTATGCAACCCGCTGCCCGTGCTTTGCGCCTGCGAAAAGCGCCCGAGCAGGCGCAGCAGGCCGTACAGTTCAAAGCCCTTCGGCAGCCGCCGCTGCGCGGGCTGGAAACGGAACGCGGCCAGCGAGGCGGCGAACGACGCGCCCAGCAACACCACCACCCACGAGACATACAGCCAGATCAGGAAGATCGGAATCACCGCGATGGCCCCGTACAGCACCTGATAGTTGGCGCGGGTGAGATAGAGCGCAAAACCCCACTTCGCCAATTCGAACAATATCGTTGCCAGCACACCGGCCAGCAAGGCGTGCCAGGTCACCACGGTACGATTGGGGATGAGGCGATACGCCAGGGTGAAGGCCGTCAGCTCCAGCACCACCGGCAGCATGCGCAACAGGCCGCCGCGATTGCTTTCATCGCCCAGCAGCGGCAGCGATGCCAGATACGAGGACACCGCGAAACTGGCGACGGCCAGCAGCGGCAGCAGCGTCATCGCGGCCCAGTAGATCAACAGGCGCGCCAACGGCCGACGCGGCGTGGTGACACGCCAGATGCGGTTGAAAGTGTCTTCGATGCGCGACAGTGTCAGCAGAGCGGTCACCAGCACCGTGATCGCGCCCAGGCCCGAGAGCGCACGTGCATTGCCGGCAGCTTCGGAAAGAAAGCCGGAAACGCTGTCGGCTGCGCTCGGCAGGAAGTTCTCGAACACGAAACGGGTCATGTCTTGCACCCAGTTTTCGTAGAACGGGAACATCGAAACCACGCCGAACACCACCGCTGCCAACGGCACCGCGGCGAACAACGTGGCGTAGGCCAGCGTGGCGGCCGAATCGAAACAGCGATCTTCGAGGAAGCGGCGTCCGAGGAAACGCAGGAAGGCGTGCAGCCTGTCACTGTGTGCATCGAGCCATTCGCGCGGGCGGGTCAGGAGGGACATCGGAGCAAAAGGTTACCCGAGATGGGCGACGCAAAAGCTATCCTTGCGACTTTCATCCACATGATCTGCTGCCATGAACGACATTCTCATCCTTTATTACAGCCGCGGCGGATCGGTCGCACGACTGGCGCGGCAGGTAGCTCGCGGCGTGGAAGAAGTGGCCGGCATGCGCGCCCGATTGCGCAGCGTGCCGCCCGTGGCACCGATCACCCAGCAGGCCGCACCACCCGAGCCGGAAGAAGGCGCACCCTACGTGAGCACCGATGACCTGACCGAATGCGCCGGGCTGATCCTCGGCAGCCCTACACGCTTCGGCAACATGGCCGCGCCGCTTAAGCACTTCCTCGACGGCACCGGCAGCCATTGGGCATCGGGCACGTTGATCGGCAAGCCGGCAGCGGCGTTCACCTCCAGCGCGACGATGCATGGCGGCCAGGAATCCACCCTGCTGACAATGCTGCTGCCGCTGCTGCATCACGGCATGGTGATCGTCGGGATTCCTTTCAGCGAGGCCGATCTCAGCACCACGCGCAGCGGTGGTTCGCCGTATGGCGCAAGCCATGTGGCCGGCGACAACGATGATCCCGAGCCTACCGACGAAGAAAAACGTCTCGCACGCGCGCTTGGCAAGCGCGTGGCGCAGACGGCACGGAAGCTCACGGCATGAGCGCGCGCCGAATTGCCGCAGCAGCCATCCTCGCACTGGTCGCACTCGCCCTGCTTTGGCACCTGTGGTGGCTGCGGCCCGAGCGCGTGCCGGCCTGGTTCGCCGCCTTGCTGCATGTCGCGCCCATGCTGCCTGCCGCCACACTGGTGCTGCTGCGCAAGCGAAGCGCCGCGTTCTGGGGCGCCCTCGGTGCCTTGGTCATGTTCAGCCATGGCGTGATGGAAGCCTGGACCGCGCCTGCCGCACGCACCCTCGCACTCATTGAAGTGCTGTTGTCGCTGACCGTGGTGCTGGGTGCGAGCTGGAATGGTTTTCGGCACAGGTTCGCAAAGAAGCCCGGTGTATGATGCGCGCCCTCGAAACCAGGTACGGATGAGCGTCATGGACCGGCTTTGCATCGTCACCACCGGCGGCACCATCGACAAGATCTACTTCGATGACAAATCCGATTTTCAGATCGGCGAACCGCAGATCGGTCGCATCCTGCAGGAACTGGGCGTGGCGTTCCGCTTCGACGTGATCCCGATCCTGCGCAAGGACAGCCTGCACGTCACCGATGCCGATCGCGAACTGCTGCGCGCCACCATCGCGGCGCAGGATACTGATCGCGTGCTGGTGACGCATGGCACCGACACCATGGTGGAAACCGCCCACGTGCTGGCCACCCTTCCCGGCAAGACCATCGTGATGACCGG
>JAEXRB010000265.1 GCA_023438325.1 Pseudomonadota bacterium
GGCTGGTGCTGGCCGAAGCCCTGGTCGAAAAGGCAGCGGCACGTTACGGCATCACGTCGCCGCGCATCCTCGGTCGCGCCAAGGGTGCGGCGCTGGAAAACATGCTGTTGCAACACCCGTTCTACGCCGAGCGGCAGGTGCCGATTCTCGTTGGCGATCATGTTTCGGCCGAGGATGGCACCGGCGCGGTCCACACCGCGCCCGGCCATGGTCAGGAAGACTTCGTCGTCAGCCAGAAGTACCACCTGCTCGATCGTTACAACGCCGCGCAGATCAACCCGGTGGGCGGCAATGGCGTGTATCTGCCGGGCACGCCGATGTTCGAGGGCCAGTTCATCTGGAAGGCGAACGATGCCGTCGTCGATCTGCTGCGCGAAAATGGCCATCTGCTCGCGTTCGAGAAGATCGTGCACAGCTATCCGCACTGCTGGCGGCACAAAAGCCCGGTGGCATTCCGTGCCACGCCGCAGTGGTTCATCTCGATGGACAAGGCCGGCCTGCGTGCCGACGCGATGCAGGCGATTGCCGATATCGGCAAGGCCGGCGGCTGGTTCCCCGAATGGGGCGAGGCGCGCATCCGCTCGATGGTGGAGGGCCGCCCGGATTGGTGCATCAGCCGCCAGCGCACGTGGGGCGTGCCGATCGCCTTGTTCGCGCATCGTCTGACCGGCGAGCCTCATCCCGACACCGTGGCGCTGATGCAGCGTGCGGCGGATCTGGTCGAGGCCGAAGGCATCGATGCGTGGTACGCGCTCGATCCGGCGGCATGGCTGGGTGCGGAAGCGGAGCAGTACGAGAAAGTTACCGACATCCTCGACGTGTGGTTCGATTCGGGCGTCACGCATGAAGGCGTGCTCGCCGCACGCGGCATGGGCAAGCCGGCGGATCTGTATCTGGAGGGCTCGGATCAGCATCGCGGCTGGTTCCAGAGTTCGCTGCTCACCGGCATCGCGATGGATCGCGCCGCACCCTACAAACAGGTGCTCACGCATGGATTCACCGTGGACGAGCATGGCCGCAAGATGTCCAAGTCGCTCGGCAACGGCATCGAGCCACAGGAAATCCTCAAGACACTCGGCGCCGACATCCTGCGCCTGTGGATTGCCAGCACCGACTATCGCAACGAAATGTCGCTGTCCAAGGAAATCCTCAAGCGCATGGCCGATGCCTACCGCCGCATCCGCAACACGCTGCGCTTCCTGCTGGGCAACCTGCACGGTTTCGACGCGGAAAAACACCTGTTGCCGAACGCCGACTTGCTGCTGCTCGATCAATGGGCGGTGCAGCGCATGGCCGATCTGCAAACCGAAGTGAAGGCGGCGTACACGCGCTACGACTTCCCTGCCATCGTGCAGGCGCTCAACAACTTCTGCACCGTGGATCTGGGTTCGATCTATCTGGATGTGACGAAAGACCGCCTCTACACCATGCAGGAAAATTCGCGCGGGAGGCGCTCGGCGCAGAGTGCGATGTACGTGATCGCCGATGCGATGACGCGCCTGATCGCACCGATTCTCAGCTTCACTGCCGAAGAAGTGTGGGGCTATCTGCCGGGCGCACGCGAAGACAGCGTGCTGCTGGCAACCTATCGCGACACGCCCGGTGGCTTGTCTGCGGGCGCTGCGCTGTCGTCGGCCGATTTCGATGTGTTGCTGGCCTTGCGCGAAGCGGTCACCTCGGTACTCGAGCCGATGCGCGCCAGCGGCGCTTTGGGCGCTTCGCTCGAAGCCGAGGTGGCGCTGTATCTGGCGCCGGACGTGCTGGCCCGCCTGCAAGCGGTGTCGGGCGAACTGTGCTTCTTCTTCATCACCTCGCAACTGAGCCTGATGCCTGCCGATGCGCGCCCTGCCGATGCGGTGAAAGCCGAAGGCATGGAGGCCTGGATCGTGGCACGCGCCACGGACGCATCCAAATGCGTGCGCTGCTGGCATTACAGCCCGAGCGTGGGCGCGCATGCCGAGCACCCCGAGTTGTGCGCGCGCTGCATCGAGAATGTCGATGGCGCAGGCGAGGATCGCCGCCATTTCTGATATCGCCACCCACAACGCGACCCATGGCCCGAGCGCCTTGCCGTGGCTGGCGCTTTCCGGCCTGGTTCTTTCGCTCGATGCCTGGACCAAGTCGCTGGCCTTGAAGCATCTGGCGTTGCACCAGCCGGTTGCGGTGATCGACGGCCTGTTGAACTGGACATTGGTCTACAACCCAGGGGCTGCCTTCAGCTTCCTTTCCGATGCTTCCGGCTGGCAGCGCTGGTTCTTCAGCGTGCTGGCCGTGGGCATCAGTGCGCTGCTGACGTATTGGCTTTTTCGCCTGCCGCGCAGTGACTGGCGACAGGCCGCGCCTTATGCGTTGGTGATCGGTGGCGCCATCGGCAATCTGGTGGATCGCCTCGTTCATGGCCACGTGATCGATTTCATCGATTTCTACCTCGGCGCGCGACACTGGCCAGCCTTCAACATCGCCGATTGCGCGGTGGTATGCGGCGCCATCGGCATCGGGCTGGTCGGCCTGTTCGGGGCGCATTCCCGGACGAAGGAGGCATAATTGGCGCATGGACGTATTGCTCGCCAATCCGCGTGGTTTCTGTGCCGGCGTTGATCGCGCCATCGAAATCGTCAAGCGTGCCATCGAGAACTTCGGCGCACCGATCTACGTTCGGCATGAAGTGGTGCACAACCGTTTCGTGGTCGATGACCTGAAACAACGCGGTGCGGTGTTCGTGGAAGAACTGGACGAAGTGCCCGATGGTGCCACCGTCATCTTCAGTGCGCATGGCGTCTCCCAGGCCGTGCGCAGCGAGGCGGATCGACGCGGCCTGAAGGTCTTTGATGCCACCTGCCCGCTGGTGACCAAAGTCCACATGGAAGTTTCCCGCCATTGCCGGGGAGGGCGCGATGTGGTGTTGATCGGCCATGCCGGGCATCCGGAAGTGGAAGGCACGATGGGGCAGTGGCGGCGTGATGCCGGCAGCGGCGCGATCCATCTCGTCGAGAACGTCGATGACGTTGCCACGCTCCAGCTTGGTCAGCCGCAGAACGTGGCCTACACCACCCAGACCACGCTTTCGGTGGACGACACCCGTGCCGTGATCGCGGCGCTGCGCGCGCGCTTCCCCGCCATCCAGGGGCCGCGGCACGACGACATCTGCTATGCCACCCAGAATCGTCAGGATGCCGTGCGCGATTTGGCGCAGCGTTGTGATCTGGTGCTGGTGGTGGGTTCGGCCAACAGCTCCAATTCCAATCGCCTGCGCGAGCTGGCCCAGCGTGACGGCGTGGAGGCTTACCTGATCGACGATGCCGGTGACATCGATCCGGCCTGGCTCGCCGACAAGCATCGCATCGGCGTCACCGCCGGGGCCTCGGCACCCGATGTGCTGGTGCAAGGCGTACTCGCCCGCCTGCGCGATCTGGGCTCCGCGCCGGCGCGCGAACTGGATGGCGAGCCGGAAAGCATGGTGTTCGCCCTGCCCAAGGAGCTGCGGCTCAACCTCGTCGATTGACCACCGCGGCGCCCGCGCCTAGAATGCGCGGCTAAGCCGGAATAGCTCAGTTGGTAGAGCGGCGCATTCGT
>JAEXRB010000330.1 GCA_023438325.1 Pseudomonadota bacterium
CCCGGCAAGACCATCGTGATGACCGGCGCGCTGAACCCGGCACGCTTCCGCGGCTCGGATGCCGAATTCAACATCGGATGCGCGGTCGGCGCGGTGCAATGCCTGCCACCGGGTGTCTACATCGCCATGAATGGTCGCATCTGGGATCCGCGAAAAGTACGCAAGAACGTAACGGCAAATCGCTTCGAGGCCAGCGGCGAAGCCTGATTCTGCCTCTCTTTCGCCCAATAAAAAGCCCCGGCAAACACCGGGGCTTTTTATTGCACATGCCTGAAAGTGGCTCACGCAGCGGGCGAAAAACCTTCCTGCGAAAGCACCCGCACGAAGAAACGGCGTCGCTCACACGATGCCGTTTCTTCGTGGCTCATCAGAACTGGAGGCTCCAGCTGTCGATGTAGCCGGTGTCGCCGTTGGATGCGTCATACACCCGCAACTTCCAAGTGCCATTGGCCGGCTGCGCACTCGCATTGAGCGTGTAGGTGCCGATCACGTTGTCGGTGCTGCCACCACTGCGATTGTGCAGGTTGAACACCGCGCCGTTCGGGCTGATCACATCCACGCGCAGATCGCCCTTGTAGGTGTGGATGATGCGCACGTTCACCTTCAGATTGCCCGGTGCGTTGCCGCTGCGGCCACTGACGCTGATCGGGCTTTCCACCGTCTGAAGGTTGTTGATGACGTAGTCCGCCGTGTTCTCGAAGTACGAGACCGTTCCGCCACCACCGCCTGGGGTGTAGCTGCCGACCAGCGACGCGCCCGCGTACGAACTGTAGCCACGCACCATCACGTGGTATGTGCCGGCAGTGGGGGTGGCGAAGGGACAGCTTTCGTTGTTGCCGCTCTGGTATGGACGACAATCATAGGTCGAAGTGGTGGGAGCCGAGCCACGACGCACGTAGAGATCCGCGTCGCCCGTGCCGCCGGACATGGCAATGTTGAGATTGGTGGCGCCCGCAGGCACTTCGATCGTCCAGTAGCGCGCGCTGCCAGCTGCGCCGGACAAACCCGTCACTGCAACACCATTGGTGAGCACGCTGCCGCCCGTGCTGCCACTGCTCACCGTCACCGAGGCGCTCTTGCTGTTCGTCGCGCCCTGGTTGTCGGTGACGGTGAGCGTCACGGTGTAAGTGCCGGCGGCGGAGTACGTCTTGCCCGGATTGGTGGCCGTGGAGGTGGTGCCATCGCCGAAGCTCCAGCTACGCGAGGCAATCGAGCCGTCGCTGTCGCTGGAAGTATCGGTGAAGGCCACCGTCAGACCGCTCACATTGCTGCTGAAATTCGCCACCGGCGCGACGTTGCCCGGCCCGCTGCCCGCCACGGCGGATACCGCCGCGTAAGCATCCACGATGCCTGCGCCGCAGCCGCCCGAACAGGTACCAGGCAAGGGACGCGTGGTGTTCTTCAACGTGGTTTCGATCTGCGCCGGAGTGAGCGCGGTTGGCGAAGCACTGATCATCAATGCGGCCACGCCGGCCACATGCGGCGTCGCCATCGAGGTGCCGTCGTAGAAGGCGTAAGTTTCAGCCACCGGGCCGTTGCTGCCGCTGTTGAGGGTGGAGAGCACGCCCTTGGCGGTGGTCGAGGTCTGGCACCCGGTGAGCGATGCGTTCGGTACGCAGGTCTCGCCGCCCGGTGCAGTCACGTCGATCAGGCTGCCGTAGTTGGAGTACCAGGAACGGTTGCCTTCCTTGTCGTTGGCGGCCACTGCAATCACGTTGTTGCAGTTGGCCGGCGAGGCGTTGGAGACGTTCATGTTGTCGTTGCCGGCGGCGATGATCACCACCGATCCGCGCGACACCGCGCCGTTGATTGCGTTCTGGAAGGTGCTGCCGCACGAACCGCTGCCGCCCAGGCTCAGGTTGATGACCTTGGCCGGCGTGGCGTTGGCCGGCACGCCGCTGACGCTGCCGCCCGAGGCCCAGACGATGGCTTCGGCGATGTCCGAATCGTAGCCACCGCCGCGTCCGAGCACGCGCACCGGCTGGATTTTCGCACCGAAAGCCACGCCCGCGATGCCCTTGTTGTTGTTCGCCACTGCCGCCACCGTGCCGGCGACGTGAGTGCCATGCCAACTTGAGGAATAGCCGCCGGAATAGTCGCCCGGGTCGCTCGGATCGGAATCGCGGCCGTTGCCATCACCGCCCACCGAGGCGCTGGAAATGAAGTCGTAACCCGCCACCACATTGCCGTTCAAATCGCTGTGGTTGGTGATGCCGGTATCCAGCACCGCGACCACGACACCGCTGCCGGTGGCGATGTCCCACGCCGCCGGCACATTCAGGCCACCGACGTTCTCGAAGTAGTGCCACATCTCGCCGTAACGGGTGTCGTTGGGCGTGAAGCGGATCTGGTTCAGGCGATCCACCTCCACGTATTCCACCCCGCCCTGCTCGACCAAGGCCTGCATGAACTGCCGTGCTTCATCGGCGCCGAGCTTGCGATCCAGTTCGATCACCTCGCCCCCCATCGAAAGCGCGCGCGATGCCGCGATGCGGGTGTTGCTGCGCGTGGTCGCCAACTGGAAGGCGTTGGTACGTGCCGCACTGTTCTGGCGTGCCGTGCCCAGATCGGAAAACTTCACGATGAAACGGTCGTAGCTGCCGCGCGCCTCAAGTGCCGAGGATTGGATCCTCGCGCCGAAAGCCGTGGTATCGGCGGCAGACGCCAGCCTGGAAAACATCGCGCAAGGCAAGGCCAGCGCCACCGAAAGTGCCAGAACATTGCCGCGCCGAAAACGGAAAGTGCGTGTGTCCACGTAGATGTATCCCCAAAAAATTGACGAAAAGGCAGTTGGACGGATGACCTGGAAAACAGGCCTCATCTCCTTTCGCCACCCCTTCGATGCCGCGTCCTGCGGCATCCGGCGCCCCTGCGCGTTCTCCCCCCGGAGATCGCACGCCGCAATCCTGCCGCATGTCACCGGATCGGTCGGATGGTGCGCTGATCCCGTCCCCAAGACCAACGCGCCGCGTACCTAACAACGACGAAAAAAAACTGTCAACTCAAACGTGAAATCGCTCACATTGCCGAACGCCATATGGCGCAGCGACGCGCTTTCAGGGCGGCACACGAAAGATGCTCCGCTGCTGATGCAACGCAACAATGCGCGAAAAACTGTCACTGAATTGCAGAATGTGACGAAAAATGCCAGTCGGCGATGCGAAGGTCACGCGGCGCATGCCACGGCCATGAGCAGGCCGCTTCAAAGCGGCCCATCTCAAAGCGGCTGCTTCAAAGCATCCCGGTTTCCAGCCGTGCCGCTTCGGACATCATGGTTTGGTTCCACGGCGGTTCGAACACCAGTTCGACATCGGCCTCGGTCACGGTGGGGATCATTTCCAGCTTGTCGCGCACGTCCTGCACCAGGATGTCGCCCATGCCGCAACCCGGCGCGGTCAAGGTCATCTTCACCTCGATGCGACGACCGCCATCGGCGTCGTGCTGGATCTCGCAGGCGTAAACCAACCCCAGATCCACGATGTTGAACGGGATTTCCGGATCAAAGCAGGTACGCATCTGCTTCCAGGCCAGCACCTCCACATCCTCGTCACTGGCTCCTTCAGGCAGTTCGATCGGTGCAGGCGGCTCCTTGCCGATGGCGTCGGCATCCATGCCCGCGATGCGGAAAAGGTTGCCTTCCACGAACACCGTGAAACTGCCGCCCAGTGCCTGGGTGATGTAACCGACGCTGCCCGCCGGCAAGGTCACGCCTTCGCCTTGCGGAACCATCACGGCTTCGCAATCGCGTTCAAATTTCACCGGTTCGCTGCTGCGGCTGTACATGGAGCGAAGACTCTGGGTTTGGGGAGAGGCGTCGGCGCGGGAAGGCCCATGCCGACCGGCTATTCTACTCCACCCCGAGACTTGGCACGGCTGCGTGAAAACCAACTCCCTCCGCCATTACGCCACCATCGCATTCGCCTGCGCACTCATCATCGGCGGCATTGCTGCATTCTGGAGCGGTGCCGGTCTGTACTCGCGCAAGCCTTGTGGCTGGATGGCCCTGATTGCGGCGCTGGATGCAGCCCTCGTACTGAGACTGGCCGGGCTGCCATCCGGCAGCGCGCGTGGCCGCCTTGCGCTGCTGGCGACGGCCCTGGCGATTCCGGCAGGTGCGTTCGTAGTGGCCGCGACTTGCATCGGGCTTGGGTTCGGCATCCTTCCTCACGAAGCCGTCTGGCGCATCGACCCAGGCCTTTCCGTCACCTGGTGGCGACTCAATGGCAGCATCTGGGACGCGCTCGCGCTCCCGCTCTCGCTGCCGTTGGCGTGGTACGCAGGTCGATGACGCCCTTGCACCGCTTGCCGGCGCGCCACGCGCTCGCCATGCTGCTGCGGATGATCCTTTCCCCTACTGATTTCCCATCCGAATGATCGACGCAACCTTTCCACCTTCCGGCACGCTCGCCTTCATCGGCGGTGGCAACATGGGCCGCAGCCTGATCGGCGGCCTGATCGCGCGCGGTATCGCACCTGGCCGCATCGTCGTGGCCGACCCATCCGACACGGCACGCGAGAAGCTGATCGCCGATTTCGGCATCCGTGCCGTCGCTCACGCCAGCGAGGCCATACACGACGCCGCGCTGGTGCTGCTGGCAGTGAAGCCGCAGGTGATGCGCGATGTCTGCCAATCGCTTGCCGTCGACTTTCCGGAGCGATCCGTCGCGGTTTCCATTGCCGCCGGCATCACCACGATCCAACTGGATACCTGGCTCGGCGGTGGTCGCGCCGTGGTTCGCGCCATGCCGAACACACCGGCCCTGCTCGGCGCCGGCGCCACCGGTCTCTACGCCAACGCCCGCACCACGCCCGAACAGCGCCAACTGGCCAGTGCCGTGCTCGGCGCGGTCGGCATCTGCGAATGGCTCGACAAGGAATCTCTGGTGGACGTGGTGACGGCCCTGTCCGGCAGCGGCCCCGCCTACTTTTTCCTGCTGGCCGAAGCCATGCAGACCGCCGCAGTGGAACTGGGCCTACCGGAATCGACGGCGCGCGCGCTGGCCGCGCAAACCTGCCTTGGCGCTGGCCGCATGCTGGTCGAAGCAGGGGAAGACGCCGCCACGCTGCGTCAGCGCGTCACCTCGCCCGGCGGCACCACGCAGGCCGCACTGGATTGTTTTGCCCATGAAGGCTTCCGCGCCATCGTCGCGCGTGCGCTGGATGCGGCAACGCGGCGCGGCGCAGAGCTCTCGGCGCAGGCGGGGCACTGAACCATGCCCTACGTCACCGATGCCGGCACCTTGCTGGCCGATGTGGTCTTCGGCCTCGTTGCGCTCGTGTTCGCCCTCCGCGTGCTCCTGCAATGGGTGGGCGCGCACTTCCACAACCCCATCTGCCAAGGCGTGTACCGCCTGACCAATCCGGTTCTGATGCCATTGCGCCGCGTGCTGAAGCCATGGCGCCGCATCGACATCGCCGCGGTGATCGTGGTTTACCTCATTTTCGTGCTGAAAGCAGCGTTGCTGCTGGGGCTTTGGCGCTTGCCCGTCA
>JAEXRB010000373.1 GCA_023438325.1 Pseudomonadota bacterium
CCTCTTCGTCGGCAGCGTCAGATGTGTAAGAGACAGCACCCGCGCCTTCCTCGAACGCCGCAAGGCCGTGTTCACCGGCAAGTAATCGCCGCGCCGGTTCGCAAGCCCATGCCTGCCCTGCCCTGCATCCGCTGCGGCGAATGCGCTGCCGCTTGCCCGGCAGGCGTGCATCCCCACCTCGTGCTGGCGGCGCTGCGACGCAAGGATGTGGCGGAAGCGCAGGCGCTCGGTCTGGAAGCCTGCACCGCATGCGGCGAATGCGATGCATGTTGTCCCAGCAAGATTCCGCTGGCATCCCTCTTCGCCGCACAGCACGACACGCTGGTGCAGGAGCGCCAGCGCGACGCCTTCGCGCTGGCCGCGCGTGCGCGCTACCGCAAGCGTGAGGCACGCCTGATCCGCGAACGCGAAGAACAGGCGGCCGAACGTGATCGACAGCGTAGCGCCAACGCCTCGGCACACGCGGTCGCAGCGGCACTGGCGCGTGCCAAAACGCGGCGCGGCGAGGACAAAACCCCATGACGGCGCCCTTGCTGCCACGCTGGCGTCGCAGCATTGCGGCACGCATGGCCTGCATCACGCTGGCCATGCTTCCGGCCTTGGCGATCCACGGCTGGGTGCTTGATCCGACGCTGTTTCCGCGGCTCGCCATACTCGCATTGGCCGGCCTCATCACCGCGCTGTGGCTGCCATGGTTGCCGCGCCACCGCAACACCGATCTGCCGATGTTGCCGCGCCTGCTCGATGCCTTCGTGCATGCGGCCCTGTTGGCCGCGCTGTGGCCCGCCGACATCGTTCTCTGGCCCGCCGTCGTCGCGCTGGCCCTGGCACTGCTCGCTCAACGCCTGCTGGGCGGATGGGCGGTCAATCCATTCCCGCCTGCCGCACTGGCCCTCGCCATCGGCATTGCACTGGCGCAACACATCACGGGGGCCGAGGTTGCACCGGTGCTGGTTTCGCTGTTCGATGCCGCCCTCGCTGCTGCGGCGTGGCTCGGGGCCGGCCTGATGCTGACCCTGCTCGGGCTGTGGCCTGCGCGTGCAGGGCTCGCGTTCGCGCTGCCGGTGGCACTGTCCTGCGGCAGCGGCGGCGTGCCGGCCAGCAGCTTCGTCACGGCGGCCATCGTGATGGCATTCGTGCTCGCCGATACCCGCCACCTGCCGGCCACGCGCAGCGGCCAAGTCCTAGTGGGCGCATTTGCCGGGCTGGGTATTGCGGCATTGTGGCTGGGTGGCGCGCCGCCCGTGGCCATCGCCGGCCCGGTGCTGCTGGCTTGTGCGCTGGCCCCATGGATCGAACGCCTGTCCTTGCCACGCACCAATCTGTCGACATGAAACCTGCCGATCGCATCGAACTGTTCCGCCGTCTGGCCGAACTGAACCCGCATCCGACCACCGAACTGGAATACAGCACGCCGTTCGAACTGCTGATCGCGGTGATCCTTTCCGCACAAGCCACCGATGTGGGCGTGAACAAGGCCACGCGCAAACTCTATCCCGTTGCCAACACACCGCGTGCCATGCTCGATCTGGGCGAAGAAGGGCTGAAACGCCACATCGCCACCATCGGCCTGTTCAACGCCAAGGCGAAAAACGTGATCGCCACCTGCCGCATCCTGCTGGAGCAACACGGCGGTGAAGTGCCACGCGAGCGGGCTGCACTCGAAGCCCTGCCCGGCGTAGGCCGCAAAACCGCCAACGTGGTGCTGAACACCGCCTTCGGCGAACCCACCATCGCGGTGGATACCCACATCTTCCGCGTGTCCAATCGCACCGGGCTGGCGCGCGGAAAAAACGTGGACGAGGTGGAGCGCAAACTGATGCGCAACGTGCCGGCGCAGTATCGTCAGGACGCGCATCACTGGCTGATCCTGCATGGCCGTTATGTCTGCAAGGCGCGCAAACCCGAATGTCCGGGCTGCGTCATCGCCGATCTCTGCGCCTTCAAGCCCAAGACGCAAGCCGGATGAAGGCACCAGGCTCCGTGTAATTGTTCTGTAACAAAACCATCACATCATGCTCACATCCGGCCATTGGCCAACTTTCCCCTTGTGGAGCATTCGATGGATTCCCTCCTGCGCGGCCTTCGTCTACTGGCACTTGCTTGCGTTGTCGCACTGACGGCCTGCCAGCCTGCCGGCGACACCACCGCACCTGCCGATGCCGCCCTTCCCGATGACGGCATCGCTCGCAACATCACCGGCGCTGGCGCTTCGTTCGTGTATCCGGTGATGGCCAAGTGGTCGACCGATTACCGTGCGGCCAGCCAGCGACAAGTCAATTACCAATCGGTCGGCTCCGGCGGCGGCATCGCGCAGATCAAGGCCGGCACGGTGGATTTCGGCTCATCGGATGCGCCGCTTTCCCCGGAAGAACTGGAAAGCACCGGGCTGGCACAGTTTCCTTCGGTGATCGGCGGCGTGGTGCCGGTGGTCAACATCGAAGGCGTCGCGCCCGGCGCGTTGCATCTGACCGGCCCGCTGCTGGCCGACATTTTCCTCGGCAAGATCACGCGCTGGAACGATGCCGCGCTCGTCGCGCTCAATCCCGGCCTCCCCCTGCCCGACCAGGCCATCACCGTGGTGCATCGCGCCGACGGTTCGGGCACCACGTTCAACCTCACCAACTACCTTTCCAAAGTGAACCAGGCCTGGAAATCCGGCCCCGGTGAAGGCACGGCGGTGAAATGGCCGGCCGGTATCGGCGGCAAGGGCAACGAAGGCGTGGCCGCATACGTAAAGCAGGTCAAGGGCGGCATCGGTTACGTCGAATTTTCCTACGCCAAGCAGAACGCGATGTCGCACGTGGCCCTGCAAAATGCAGCCGGC
>JAEXRB010000375.1 GCA_023438325.1 Pseudomonadota bacterium
CGCGCTGGCCAAGCGCAGGTCAAGCGCGTACAGTGCCCGCCGTTCGCTGCTTTTTCGTTGCGTTTTCCCGGTCGCGCCATGCGACCTGCCGCACGCCCTCCTTGCAGCAAGCCGAAGGCCGGACACCGGCCCTCTCGCCTCACGAAAATCATAGCCACGGCGCGGAACTTGGGAACGCCACGGCTTGCACCGCAGGAGTCATCATGTCCTTTGCATCCCTCGGGCTTGCGCCCGGGCTCGTCCGCGCGCTGGACGAAATCGGCTACACCCAGCCCACGCCCATCCAGGAACAATCCATTCCGCTGGTACTGGAGGGCCGCGATCTGCTCGCCGGCGCACAGACCGGCACGGGCAAGACCGCCGCATTCTCGTTGCCGCTGCTGCAACGCCTTGCCGCCGGGGAAACCCAGCGTGGCCCGCGCGCGCCGCGCGCACTCGTACTCACACCCACGCGTGAACTGACGTTGCAGGTGCACGACAACGTGCGCGAATACGCCAAGCACGTGCGTCTTTCCAGCACCGCGATCTTCGGCGGCGCCAGCATGGGGCCGCAAATCTCCGCGCTGCGTCGTGGCGTCGACATTCTCGTGGCCACGCCCGGCCGCCTGATCGATCACGCCCAGCAGCGCAATCTGGATCTTTCCCGCATCGAGATCCTGGTGCTGGATGAGGCCGACCGCATGCTCGACATGGGCTTTCTGCCAGCCATCCGTCGCATTTTGGCGATGCTGCCCGCGCAAGGCCGTCAGACTTTGTTGTTCTCGGCCACCTTCGCGCCGGAGATCAAGGAAATCGCACGTCAGTTCATGGTCGACCCGGCACAGGTGCAGGTGACCCCGGGCAATACGGTGGTCGCCACCATCGAGCATCGCGCCCATCCGGTGGATGCCTCGCGCAAGCGCGATCTGCTGCTGCACCTCCTCGACACCCGCCGTCAGACGCTGGTGTTCAGCCGCACCAAACACGGTGCCAATCGACTGGCCGAGTTCCTCGAAAACTCCGGCGTCAGCGCCGCCGCGATCCACGGCAACAAGTCGCAGGGCGCACGCACCAAGGCACTCTCCGGCTTCAAGGATGGTCGCATCACCGTGCTGGTGGCCACCGACATCGCTGCGCGCGGCATCGATATCGATCAACTGCCGCTGGTCATCAACTTCGACCTGCCCACGCTGGCCGAAGATTATGTGCACCGCATCGGCCGTACCGGTCGCAATGGCAGCACCGGCGAGGCCATTTCCCTGGTGTCTCCGGAAGAAGGCCCGCTGTTGCGCGATATCCAGCGCCTGCTCAAACAGGACATCGCGCTTTCCAGCATCCAAGGCTTCGAGCCTACACCCCCCCTCCAGATGGAACGCACTCTCAAGGCCGCACGTCGCCCCGGCCATGGCCAGGCGCAGCGCAACCAGCGTCCCGGCGGAAAGCCTGCCGGCGCCGCGCCGCGCCCGGGCAATCCCGGCACGCGCTCCGGCCCCAAGCCTGGCCGTGGCGGTGGACACAATGGCGAACATCGCGGCCAGAATGGCGCCCAGCAACAGCGCCGGCGTCAGGCAGGCTGAGCCAGCCGGCGCGAGCCCCCGATAAAAATCAGAACCGCGCCAGATCGAACGCCGCCAGTGACACTGGCGGCGTTTTTTCATCGATCAGCGCCTCCACCGCAAGCGCGGTGACGGGCGCCAGCGTCAATCCGAGATGCTGGTGCCCGAAGGCATAGCAGACCTGCGGCACAGTACGGCTGCGTCCAATGGCAGGAAGATAATCGGGCAAGGTCGGACGCGCCCCATGCCAGCGCATCGGCTCGCCATGTACCGGCAATCCCAGTGCATCGGCATGGCGTTGCAGCGCATGCCATTTGCGTGGATCGGGCGGTGTTTCGACTGGCGCATATTCGACGAACCCGGCCAGACGCAATCCTTCGGCAAAACGCGTGAGGATGACGGAACGATCCTCGAACACCACCGGCGGCAACATCTTCGGCCAGTCGTGATGCCGCCATTCCAGGTGATAGCCACGCTCGGCCACCAGCGGCGCACGGATGCCCAGCGACGCCATCAGCGCCGCCGAGCGCACGCCCGCACATACCAACACCTGATCGGCAGCCAATTGCTCGCCCTGCTCCAGCAGAAGATGCGCCTGCCCTGATCTGGTGCGCAGCGCCTGCACCCGTTGCGGATGCAATACGCCGCCTTGTTCAACGAATCGCTGCCGCACTTGTTGGCGCAGTCGTCGTGGATCGTCGATCTGTGCGGTGCGCACGAATCCGATGCCGCCGGCCGGCGCTTTCGCCAGCGCCTGCGTGAGGCAATCGCTCATGTCGGGATCCAGCGTTTCGATTCCCGCACTGCCGATGTCGCTGCCGCGCCATGCAGCTTCACCTCGACGTGCCGCTTCCGGCGTACCCCAGCAGACGATGTGCCCGGCCTCGCGCAACAACTCGGGCGCGCCCAGATCGTCCACGAATCCTCTCCAGGCCGGCAGCGCATCGGCCAGCAAGGCCCGCAATGCGGCGTGCCCACGCCGATGGCGTGCAGGAGCGCATGCGGCCAGATAGCGCGCGAGCCAACCGCCCAAGCGCCATGGCTGGCGCAAATCCAGAGCGCCGCCGAAAGCGAACAAGCGCTGCGGCGCGCTGCGTACCATCGCCAGCGAGGCCAGCGGCACCACTTGCTCGGTGGCGATGTGCCCGGCGTTGCCCCAAGACGGCGCCAGCCCGTCGGCATCGTCGTCCAACAGCGTTACCGCATGGCCTGCGGCAAGCAGACGCAAGGCGCAGGCATAGCCGATGATGCCGCCGCCGATGATGGCGATGCTGCCGGGCACGCGGCGCCTCATCGCCGTCGCGGCCGGCGCGCAGAAACCGTCAGCAGAAGCTTCCCTGTTATCCGGTCGTACCTCGCCAGACACCATCTCACCCTGCAAGGCTTTGCAACCAGGCATCCACCTGAGCATCGAGCACCGGCAATGGCACTGAGCCCAGCGCCAGCACGATGTCGTGGAAAGCGCGCAAGTCAAACCTGCTGCCCAGCACCTTTTCCGCACGGGCGCGGGCATTGCGGATGGCGATGTGCCCGAGGTGATAAGACAAAGCCTGGGCCGGCCAGGCGATGTAGCGATCCACTTCACCGGCAATTTCCTGCGGCGACAGCGAGGTGTTTTCGAGCATGTAGGAAACCGCCTGCTCGCGACTCCAGCCGAAGTGATGCAGGCCCGTATCCACCACCAGGCGGCAGGCGCGCCACATCTGGAACACCAGCATGCCGAAGCGCTCATGCGCGGTGCGATACAGCCCCATCTCCTGCCCCAGCCATTCGCAATACAGTGCCCAACCTTCGGTGTAGGCCGAAAGATGCGTATGACGGCGAAACTCGGGCAGATGATCGAGCTCGGCAGCCAACGCCATCTACATGCCATGTCCGGGCGAAGCTTCGTGCAAGGTCAACGCCGGCAAGGTGTAGAGCGGGCGGATCGGCAGGTTGTGCGTGTTGAGCAGGTACAACCCCGGCCCGCCGCGCCCGCTGGTGTAATGCGGCGCAAGTTCGTCAGGCACCGGATGCAACGCGATCGGCGTGCGCGGCAGATGCCCGATGTATCGACCGATCACGCCATCCACGCGCTTCATGATCCAGGCTGCGTGCATCAGAAGTTCTTCAGCACTTCGCGCCTGGAATTGCGGGTCGCAGCGCAGGAAATCGAAGAACTCCGGCAGCGATCCGGTGAAACCGGCATCGGTCATCGCCTCTTGCATCCGTGCACGGATGTCCGCCACTTCCGCCGTGCCGATGGCGTGGATCGCCTCGGGCGTCATGTCGGCGGTGACGTACTTGCGAATGCACATGCGGTAGTACGCCGCGCCATCGGGCATATCGCGTGCGGCCAGCGTGCTGCGCGCCTGCGCTGCGTATTGGCCGCCGATGAAGGCTTCTAGGTCACGCCACGCCGGCAGTACGGCATCGCGGATGAGGCGCGTGGCGCGTTCGCGCAGGGATGCCGCACTGGCGGCATCGATGCTCGCGGGCAACAAATGAAATGGCGTGAAGAACAAGTTGTCTTCGATGGCCTGCGGCTTGAGCACCTCTGCCAGGCTCGACAACGGCCCGGCCATCACCGTTCGCGGCAGGCTGAAGCCGCGCGCCAGGCCGGCCCGCATGTTTTCGATGTGTTCGGTGAAATAGCGCGGAATGTCGGCGAGGATGCCGAGATAGCGTTCCGCGTCATCACAATCCTGAAAAGGCCGGCGCGCAGTGAAGCCGAGGTTGCTCCAGAAGGCCGTGTCGCTGTTGAACGGCAATTCGTGGGCGCGAAAGCGCAGATCGTCCAGGCGCTCGTGCAGCTGCGCGGCAAATACCTGTGCGTCAACTCGCGCTTGCGCGCTCAACTCCCGATGCGGAATCGCCTCCAGCTCGGACAACGCAGCGCGCCAGTAATCGCCGCGTGCGGCCTGCGTGGCGGCATCCACACGAGGCAGATGAGCGGCAGGCTCGGCGAGATTGTCCTCGTCATCGGCGCCGGCGAATTCACGTCGACGCCATGCCCACTCGCGCTCATGCAGGGCGCGCAGCCGAGCATCGGCGGCAACCGCGTTCACCTCAGAGCGGCCCTTGTGTCGGCGCGCCGTCAACCATTCGCCAGACCTTGTGCGGATTGGCATCGGCAAGTTCCGCCGGCAACCAGGACGCAGGATTGTGGTCGTAGCAATACAGCGCGGCAAAGCGCCGGATCGCGCCCGGCATGCCGACGGCGGAGAAGCCTGGCGCGGTGGTGGACGGATACGGCCCGCCATGGTTCATCGCCGCGCTCACCGCCACGCCGGTCGGCATGCGATTGTGGATCAGGCGTCCCACGCGCAGGCGCAGGATGGCCGCCAGACGCGCAGCCGATTCCGCATCGCCTTCTCCGGCATACACCGCACCGGTGAGGCTGCCTTCAAGCGTGCCGAGGATTGCACGCGTCGTGGCTTCATCCGGCGAACGCACCAGCAGGCCAACCGGGCCGAAGGCTTCGGTCTGCAAGGCCTGCGGTGCGCGCAGGAAGCTGGCGGCATCGACCTGGAGCAGGGTCGGAACGAAACGGAAGCCCGGTGTGACGCGCTGCGCCGTTCCCGCGATCACCCGGGCGCCGGCAGTGCGCAAGGCCGCCACGCCATGATCCAGCCCGGCCAACACGCCTTCCGAGAACACCACGGCTGGCGCAGCACTGGAAAAAAGCTCGGCAGCCGTGGCCACGAAGGCATCACCGGCGTCGCCCTCCGGTACGATCACCAGCCCCGGATTGGTACAGAACTGGCCGCTGCCGAGCAGACACGAGCCGACATATTCCTGTGCCAGCGTCATGCCGCGCTCGGCCAGTGCGCCGGGCAGGATCACGACGGGATTGATCGCCGACAATTCGCCGAAGAACGGTGTGCCAACGCGATCCGCTGCCGCCTTCAATGCAAGGCCGGCGGCACGGCTGCCGGTGAAGCCGATCGCGCCAATGCGCGCATCGCCGGCCAATGCCAAGCCGTCCTCTTTGTCGAACTGATACAGCATTTGCACACTGCCTTGCGGCAAGCCGGCGTCCTGCGCAGCGCGATGGGCGATACGTGCCAATGCGCGACTGCTGCCCGGGTAACCGGGATGCGCCTTGGCGATGACCGGGTTGCGCGCCGCGATGGCGGAAGCGAAATCACTGCCGGCGATGGCGTTGTAGGCGAACGGAAAATTGTTCGGCCCAAATACCAGCACGGGTTTTCCGAGCGGGCCGAGAGCCGAACGCAATCCCGCTGCGGTGTCGATCACCGGCTGCGTCCAGCTTCGCGCACGCACGGCGTTGGCCGCCTGACGCAATTGCAGAACCGTGCGCGGCAGTTCGTTGCCGACAAGGCGCGGCGTGATCGGCAATGCGGTTTCGCTGCTGGCCAGTGCCGCCAGCGCCTCGATGTCGGCCTCGATGCCCGCCGCGTAGCTTTCCAGAAAGCCCGCGATGATTTCAGGCGCCAACGCCGCCAGCGCGGGCGCCGCCGCCACGGCGGCGATCACGGCGGTTTCCAGTTCAGCGGCGGGAGATACCGGGAACGCATCGCCGGTGGCATTGCCGGTGACCGGATCAAAAGCGCGGAATGTCTCGCTGCCGGCGGAATCGCGCCATTGGCCCGCTATCAGGATTTGTGCAGTTTGGACTGTCATCAGAGCACCGGTCTTGTGGCTTTGGCCTTCTCGATGATTGCCAGTGCAGTTTCGCGCTCGGCACCTTCCAGCACCAGACGCGGCGCGCGCACGGCCTCGCTGCCCAATCCTACGCTGGCCTGAGTCAGCTTGATGAGTTGCACGAACTTGGGCACCACATCCAGACGCAGCAAGGGCAGGAACCAACGATACAACTCCGAAGCTGCACGCCAGCCACCATCGCGGGCCAGCTCGAACAACTTCACCGATTCTTTCGGATAGGCATTGACCTGCCCGGCAATCCAGCCGGTGGCGCCTGCGCCCAAGCCTTCGACGATGGCGTTGTCCATGCCCACCAGCAACTCCAGACGATCACCGATCAACTCGCGGATTTCGCTGAAGCGGCGGATGTCGCCGGAGGTTTCCTTCACCGCTTCCACGTTCGGGTACTGCGCCGCCAGCGATGCGATCTGCGCCGGAGAAAAATCGGTTCGGTAGGCGCCGGGGTTGTTGTAGAGCATGCAGGGCAGATCGCTGGCCTCGATGATGGCGCGCACATGCGCACTCATCTCGTGCCAATCGGAAGCGTACACATACACTGGCAACACCATCAGGCCACCTGCTCCGGCCTTGGCCACGGCCTTCACCAAGGCCACGGCCTCTTCGGTGGAAAGCGCGGCGATGCCCGGAATCACCGGCGCCCGATCACCAATCGCCCGCACCAGCGTTTCGACGATGGCCACCTTTTCATCGAACGTGAGCGTGGCCGATTCGCCCAGCGAACCCAGCGGCACGATACCGGTGCAGCCGGCATCGATGAGCGTGTTCGCATGCTCGGCAAGGAACGCGTGATCGACCTTGCCATCAGCCGTGAACGGGGTGGTGATGGCGGGAATGACACCGCGCCAGAATGCGGAATTGGCCATGGAAACGCTCCTGTTGAACCGGCATCGCGCCGGAGGTGACGAAGAAGGATTCAGCCCGTGAATCCGTGGACGAACGGATCTGCCGGATCCAACACCAGGCGTGCATGCGAGGTGAGGTATGCGGTGCCGGTGATGGTTGGCAAG
>JAEXRB010000263.1 GCA_023438325.1 Pseudomonadota bacterium
CGAAGCGCGGCACGAAACACTCCGGTGCAGGGAATGGCTGCTCAGGCTTGCGCCCGCCCCGGCCGGTTCATATCGGCCTTTTCCGGTTTTCGTATCGGACATCGCCGCGCTTAAGACAGGGCGTTTCCCACGTCGGACGCCAGAAAGCACGAAGCCCGGCAAAAGGCCGGGCTTCGTGGTCACGCTTGCTTGCTGGAGGGCGCGGTTCGCCCGCTGCGCGGACGCCTTCGCGCCACCACTGGCGCGATGGGTGGACTTAGAAGTCCATACCGCCCATGCCGCCCATGCCGCCGCCGTGCGCAGGTGCCGGCTCTTCCTTCTTCGGAGCCTCGGCCACCATCGCTTCGGTGGTGATCATCAGGCCCGCGATGGAAGCGGCGTTCTGCAGCGCGGTGCGGGTGACCTTGGTCGGGTCCAGGATGCCCATTTCGATCATGTCACCGTACTCACCATTGGCCGCGTTATAACCATAAGACGGCTTCATGCCAGCATCATTCAAACCTTTAACAGTATTAAGGATGATGCTTGGCTCTTCACCAGCATTAGTGACGATCTCGCGCAGCGGGGCTTCCATTGCGCGCAGGGCGATCTGGATGCCGTGGTTCTGGTCCTCGTTGGCACCCTTGAGCGTGCCGATGGCCTGCAAGGCACGGATCAGGGCCACGCCGCCGCCCGGTACCACGCCTTCTTCCACCGCTGCACGGGTGGCGTGCAGAGCGTCTTCGACGCGCGCCTTCTTTTCCTTCATTTCCACTTCGGTGGCAGCACCGACCTTGATCACGGCCACGCCGCCGGCCAGCTTGGCCACGCGCTCCTGCAGCTTCTCGCGGTCGTAGTCCGAGGAGGTTTCTTCGATCTGCGCCTTGATCTGGCCGATGCGGGCCTGAATGCGCTCGGCATCGCCGGCGCCGTCGATGATGGTGCTGTTTTCCTTGGTGATGACAACGCGCTTGGCGCGACCCAGATCGTTGATCGTGGCCTTCTCCAGCGACAGGCCGACTTCCTCGGAAATCACGGTGCCGTTGGTGAGCACGGCGATGTCTTCCAGAATGGCCTTGCGACGATCACCGAAGCCCGGTGCCTTCACTGCGGCCACCTTGACGATGCCGCGGATGGTATTGACCACCAGCGTCGCCAGCGCTTCGCCTTCCACTTCTTCTGCCACGATCAGCAGCGGCTTGCCGGCCTTGGCCACGCCTTCGAGCACGGGCAACAGCTCGCGCACGTTGGAGATCTTCTTGTCGTGGATGAGGATGAACGGGTCATCCATCTCGACCTGCTGGCTCTGCTGGTTGTTGATGAAGTACGGGCTGAGGTAGCCGCGGTCGAACTGCATGCCTTCCACGACGTCCAGCTCGTTTTCCAGACCCGAGCCTTCTTCAACGGTGATCACGCCTTCCTTGCCGACCTTCTTCATCGCTTCGGCAATGATGTTGCCGATGGATTCGTCGGAGTTGGCCGAGATGGTGCCGACCTGGGCGATGGCGTTGTCGTCGGCGGTGGGCTTGGAGAGCTTCTTCAGCTCTTCCACGGCGGCCTTCACGGCCTGATCGATGCCGCGCTTGAGATCCATCGGATTCATGCCGGCAGCAACGGCCTTGGAGCCTTCGCGGATGAAGGCCTGCGCCAGCACGGTGGCGGTGGTGGTGCCGTCACCGGCGTTGTCGGAGGTCTTGGAGGCGACTTCCTTCACCATCTGCGCGCCCATGTTCTCGAACTTGTCGGCCAGTTCGATTTCCTTGGCGACGGAAACGCCGTCCTTGGTGATGGTCGGGGCGCCGAAGCTCTTTTCGAGCACGACGTTGCGGCCCTTCGGGCCGAGGGTTGCCTTGACGGCATTGGCGAGGACGTTGACGCCGCGCACCATGCGGGCGCGTGCATCTTCACCGAAACGAATGTCTTTGGCTGCCATGTTGTGTTACTCCAAAAATGTGGGGATGGGGAATCAGCCGATGACGGCGAACAGGTCGTCTTCGCGCACGACGAGATACTCGGTGCCGTCGACCTTCACTTCGGTGCCGCTGTACTTGCCGAACAGCACCTTGTCGCCAACCTTCACCTTCAGCGCGCGCACGGAACCGTTGTCCAGCGGCTTGCCTTCGCCAACGGCGACGACTTCGCCGCGGATCGGCTTCTCGGTGGCGCTATCGGGAATCACGATGCCGCCGGCGGACACCTTTTCTTCTTCCAGGCGCTTGATGATCACGCGGTCGTGCAGTGGGGTGAGCTTCATGACAATCCTCTGTGATAAGTCATTGATCAATGGGAGATACCAGCAAGTTGTCAGCACTCGCCAGCAGTGAGTGCCAATTCTAGCCGGGAAAAAAACCGCCGAACAGGCGGGATGCTCCGGGTTATGGGGCCGGCAAGACCGGTTTCAAGGGGTATGACCCGGGAGATTGCCCGTGCGCCTTGCGGAGGCTTGCCGGCGCAGAAACTGGCAGGACTACAGGCATACTGGGCGGTACGTGTCCTGGTTCTGGTTCATGCGCCTGCCTTTTCTTGCCCTGCTCTGCCTGATGGCCCTGCCCTGTGGCATCGCGAGCGCGTCGGCGAGCGTCATGTCACCGGCCTATCCGCCCGCGCTGCAACACTTCACCGACAACGACGGCCTGCCGCTCAACAACCTCACCCACGTGATACAGACGCGTGACGGCTATCTATGGATCGCCAGCGTCGGTGGGCTGACGCGATTTGACGGGACAACATTCACGTCGATCCCGCTGTCGAGCCACCACCCGGCATTGGATGGCCCGACCACGGAAGTCTCCGGCCTGCCCAGCATCCGCATTCTGGAGCTTCTGGAAGACAACCTGGGGCGCATCTGGATCGCCACCCAGGACAGCGGCGTCAGCCTCTACGACCATGGGCGGATATTCCAGCTGGATGCCTGCAGCGGCATTTGCCAGATCAACCAGCTCGTCCTGCATGGCGGATACGTCTATGCCACCTCCGATTCGGGCCTGCTTCGGATCGATCTGGCAACACTGAAAAGCGAATCCCTGCTGGATGGCGAAGATGCCAACGTGGGCAGCCTGGCATTCGATCAGCAAGGGCAGATCTTCATGGTGGTCAATGGCGCACTGGCCACGCTCGAGGAACGCGAGCCATGGCTGCATGAGATGCCGCAGGGCATCGTGATGCCGCGCCGCCTGTTCCCGGATGACGATGGCATCTTCATGGCCGCCTTCAGCGGTCTTTATCACTTCGCCAGTGCCACCGGCATGTGGACACGGCACGACCTTGGCCCGATCGAAGACGTCATCCGCACGGCGGACGGCACGTTGATGGCCAGCTCCCCGCAGGGAAAGATTTACCGTCGTGCGCCGAACGGGGACTGGAAGGTTCTGGCGGACATCGCGCCGATGTCGCCCTCGCGCCTGGCCAAGGACAACGAAGGCAACTTGTGGATCGGCACGCTGAGCAGCGGACTGATTCGGCTGCGACGGACCTGGATCGGCACGCTGGCCGATCCGAATTTCGACATGAGGCACCCCGGACGCGCCGTCGCACCCGACGGTCAAGGCGGCATCTGGTTCGCAATGGCATGCGCTCATCTGCGCCACTGGCGGGCCGATGGCACGGTGGAAAATCAACCCACGCTGGATATTGCCCATGCGCTCTGTGTGGAAACCTTGCACCGAGGCCACGACGGCACGCTGTGGATGGGCGATGCCCAGGGCAGGCTCCAGCGCCTGCGCGGCGAGGATGAAGTGGAAACCCTGCTGCAATGGCCCGGCCACCAGACCGTACGCGCGATCCACCAAGTGCTGGATGGCCCACTGCTGGTGAGCGTGCGACGCAGCACCCTCGAAATCTTCCTTGCTGCCGATGGCAGCCTGGCGCAGGAGCCACGTCCGATCCCGGCACTGGAGGGCCTGATCGTGCGCCAGATCGTTCCTTCGCGGCGGCAAGGCATGTGGTTCGTCGGCGAATTCGGCGCGATGCGGTTGCATGAAGGTCGCGTTGTCGAACGCTGGGGGCCCGAACAAGGGCTCTCGAGCAGGTTCGCCCGCGTACTGCATGAAGAAATCGATGGCACGCTTTGGATCGGAACCTACGGCGCAGGCTTGAACCGCATCACCGATGGCAAGCTCAGCATCTACCACCAAGGCAACGGGCTGTATGACGACACCGTGTCCTGCATCCTTGAAGATGAGGAAGGCCGGCTCTGGTTGAGTGGCAACCGGGGCATTGCCGTGCTGGATCCTGCCTCCGCCACGGAAACCTCGATCCAGTCACGCGGCTTTGCCGGCAACGACGGCCTCACCCCGGCAGAAGCCAATGGCGGGCATCAGGCCAACTGCATGGTCGACGATGCCGGGCGTTTCCTGTTCGCCTTGGTGGAAGGTTTCGCGGTACTCGATCCGAACCACTACCACGTCCCTGCCACCCCTCCTCCGGCAGTCCATATCGAGCATGTCAGTGTGGGCGGGAACGTGCGCGACCCGGGAGAGCCGCTGCGACTGGGTGCCAGCTCGCAGAACATCGAAATCGGCTACGCCGCAGTAGCCTTGACTACGCCCTCGCGCTTGCGCTTCCGTTTCCGGCTCAAGGGCGTGGACCCGGACTGGATCGACACCGGCGCCACCCGCCACGTGTTCTATCCCTCGCTTCCCTGGGGCAACTACATGTTCCAGGTACAGGCCCGCCTCGATGGCGCACCTTGGCCCGATACCTGGGCCGAGCTGCACATCCAGCATCCGGCACCGTGGTATCAACGCCCCTGGGTTTGGTTGGCCTGCACCCTGCTGGCACTGCTGCTGCTGCTGGATGCCACTTGGCAACGGCCATCGTCAGAAACCGCCGACGAACAACCGCCGACATGACGGCGTCGTGCCCGGAAGCACGACAACCTTTGCGTCACCAAGGCAATGGCGTGCCGTTCGCATGCCAGAAGCTGCCGCTGCGCTCGAGCGTGAGCGCATCCATCCGCGCAACGAGTCCACGCGCCGATTCTTCCGGGCTGACATCGCCCTTGCCGCCCACCATCTCGGTGGCCACGTAGCCCGGATGCAGCAACGCCACCGCAATGCCGCGCGGCGCCAGATCCACCGCCAGTGACTTGCCCACGGCGTTGACCGCGGCCTTGGAGGCACGATAGCCGTAGTAGCCGCCGGAGCCATTGTCCGCCACCGATCCCATGCGGCTGGTGACGATGCCGATGCGCGCGCCCTGGTTCAAATGCCCCAGCAGGGCCTCGGTCACACGCAGCGGCCCGAGCGTATTGATCTCCAACTGGCGCGAAATGGCGGCAAACGCCGCCGCGTCCAGTTCACCCAGTTTTTCATGGGTGAAGATGCCAGCATTGAGCAGCAGCACATCGATGCGCACACTGCCCAGGCGCTGCGGCAAGGTCGCCACTGCCGCTGCATCGGCCACGTCGATTCCTGTTTCGATGCGCGCGCCGGAAGCGTCCAATTCGGCGCTTGATCTCCGGCACAGCGCGATCACGTCATCGCCACGCGCACGGTAGAGCTGGGTCAACGCCAAGCCAATGCCGCGATTGGCGCCGGTGATGAGGATCGTGGACATGCGAACTCCAAAGCAACGAGGGGACAACGGATAATGGTGCCGCATGGGCGAGGATCAAGCAGGTTACGCCGGCATGGGCATGGACTTGTGCCGCCCGACATGCGCGAATACCGCCCTTCCTGCGCCTTTTGACACCCAATGCCCCACTACACCGGCCCGCTGCTCACCCGCCCCATTCTCGATGCTTGGCGCATCGCGCAGGCCACAGGCCACGGCGCGTGGCACGGCTCACTGGATCTGGGGCGCAGCCAGCAGGATGTGGTACTCGGTGCCGATGCCTTTGTCTGGAGTGAACGCACCTGGGCGTTTCCGGAAAAGCTCAAGGACCGCACGATTTATTTTTGGAACGGTGCCGACTGGGAACCGGCGGCATGCTTTTCCGGTGCCCTGATCAAACTCGTGCCCACCGACTGGGGCGCGCCCACGTTTGAGATCGACGGCATCAAGATGCTGCCCACGGCGCAGGTCTCGCCTTTCGAGGATGCGCGCCACAAAGTGGCCCTGATTGCACCCGCCGGCAAAACCGTGCTCGATACCTGCGGCGGGCTGGGTTACTTCGCCGCGCATTGTCTGGCGGCTGGTGCGGCCCGCATCCTCTCGTTCGAGAAAAACCCTGATGTACTGTGGCTGCGCACGCTCAACCCGTGGTCGCCTGATCCCGACGCTTCTGAACACGGCGGCCGCCTGCAGCTGACGCTTGCCGACATTTCCTGCGCAATCGCCGACATTCCTGCCGATTCGGTCGATGCCATCCTGCACGACCCACCACGCTTTGGCATCGCCGGCGAGCTGTATTCGCAGGTCTTCTACGACCATCTGGCACGCGTGCTGCGCCGCCATGGCCGCCTGTTCCACTACACCGGCACGCCCAACCGACTCACCAGTGGCCGTGATGTGCCGCGTGAAGTGGCAAAGCGGCTGGAAAAGGCCGGATTCAAGGCCGAACTGGCGCTGGATGGGGTGTTGGCGGTGCACCGGCACTAGCCGGCCCGCATCACCGCCGCTACCGCCATTTTTGTGACCCGTGTCCGAATTTGGCGCACTACTCCGTATTTGCAGGACGGACAGGATTCCCTGTCCGCGTTTCCCCTGCCTGTACCCACGCCACATGCGATGAGCGGGCAGACAACGTCACACGCCACAGGGGCGTCGCCGTGACACCTGCACAAACTCACGGCAAGCGGGCGTGCTGTCTTTCTCAACCTGGAGAACATCCACCATGTACCACCATGGAAACGCCCAGACCCGTATCGGTCGACGCAAGCAGATCGTGCTTGCCATGGGCATCGCGCTCGGGCTGGCCACAACACAGTCACTGGCTGGCCCGTCTGGTGCCACAGTTTCACAGCGTTACAACGACGGCCCGGCTGCCGCCCTGATCCGACACGCCGCCGAAGCCGGGATCGCCGTACCCGCAGACCTGCCGCTCTACATGGAACGGTTGGCAAAGCAAAAAGCCAAGAAGCCCCCGCCACGCCGAAGGCCACCATACAGGTCACCAACTGCAACAACTCCGGCTCGGGCAGCTTGCGCGCAGCCGTCGGCTTCGCCAGCTCCGGCGATGTCGTCGACATGTCGGGCCTGAACTGCAACCTCACCCTGACCTCTTCCATCGTCACCTCGGTCAACAACCTGACCCTGAAGGGCAACCCGGACAACAAGTA
>JAEXRB010000142.1 GCA_023438325.1 Pseudomonadota bacterium
CGGTGAGCTGCATCGTGCGCGATCTGGTCGTGCAACTGCCGCCGCAGTGGCAAGGCTATGACTGGGAGGCCCAAGTGTTCGCGATCGACTCGGCCAATGCCTTCGCGCTGCCCGGCGGCAAGGTCGGCGTCAACACCGGCCTGTTCAAGGTCGCAACCAACCAGGATCAACTCGCCGCGGTGATCGGCCACGAAATCGGCCATGTCATTGCCCGGCACTCGAATGAACGTCTGTCGCACAGTGTGCTGGCCGAGGCCGGAACCGGCCTCATCGGTGCGTATGTCGGACGCAATGCCTCGCCCGATCAGGTCAAGCAAGTCGTCGCACTGCTTGGTGCCGGTACCCAGGTGGGCGTGCTGCTGCCGTATTCGCGCCTGCACGAAAGCGAGGCCGATCAGATCGGCCAGGAACTCATGGCCAAGGCCGGTTTCGATCCGCGTGAAGCCGCCAAACTCTGGGAAAACATGATCCGCGCAAGCAGCGGGCAGAACGCGCCACCGCGCCTGCTTTCGACCCATCCGGATTCATCGGATCGCGCCAAGGTGCTGGCCGAGAACGCACCGCGTCTGATGCCGAGCTATCAGGCGGCTCGTGCAGCAGGGCGCGTCCCGCGTTGCGGTTGAGATTTCTCACTGAAACGCACAAAAAATTGGGTGCACATCCAAGGTTGAGAATGACACACGATCCCACTAGGCTTGCCTGCTCGCCTCGAGGCAGCGGACACCACGTTCCTCCCTCGCTTGTCTGGAAGACACCATCATGAATGCCAAGACCCTCATCAAAGCGACGTTCCTCTTTCTGGTGCTCGGCCTTTTCATGGCCGAAAGCGCGGATGCCCAGCGCAACCGCCGTGAAAAAGCCTCCGAAGCACCGAAGAAGGAAGCGATGTTCCCCGATGCTGTCCGTGCCGAGCCCAAGATCAAGCAATCGCAGCGTGTGCAGCGCGACGTGCAGAAGTTGATCAAGGCCAACGAGGAAGAAAATTTCGACGAGGTCATTTCGGTGGGCGAAAGTCTGGCGGCCAACAAGCTTTCCGGCGCGTACGAGCGTGCGTTGGCCTACCAGCTGATCGGTGTTGCCAGGATCGAAAAGGATGACTATCCGGGTGCGATCGACGCGTTTCAGAAGTCATACGACGCCGATGGTCTGGACAACAACGGACATTTCCAGATGCTGCTCCAGGTAGGTCAGCTCCAGTATCAGGAAGAACAGTTCGAAGCAGCCAACGCCACGCTCGATCGCTTCCTGCAGGAAACCCGCAAGGAAGATCCGCAGGTGCTGGCGCTGAAGGGTGGCGTGCTCTACGAGCTGGAGCGGTATGATGAATCGGCTGCTGCCTTGAAGCGCGCGATCGCAGCCAGTGATGCGCCGAGCGATAACTGGACCCAGATGTTGCTGGCCAACTACATCAATCAGGAAAACTACGCCGAGGCCATCGCGCTGAGCGAATCGCTGCTGGCCAAGAAGCCGGACGATGGCCGCTTGATCTACAACCTGGCCACGATGTACGCGCAGGCCGATGACCTGGACAAGGCCACCGCCACGCTCGAAAGCGCCCGTACTCGCGGTCTGCTGGATGAGCGCGGCTATCGCCAGCTCTATGCGCTCTATCTGAACATGGACAACAAGGAAGCGCAGGCCATCGCGGCGATTCAGGATGGTTTGGCCAAGAAGCTGCTGCCGCCCACCGCCGAGCTTTACACCGCTTTGGGTCAGGCCTACTACTTCAGCGACAAGCCGGCCGAAGCAATCGAGGCGTACCGCAATTCGCTCGAATTCGCCAAAGACGGTGAAAACGCGCTCAACCTCGCGCGCATCCTCAGCAACGAAGAGCGCTTTGCCGAATCCAAGAAGTATGCACAGGAAGGCCTTGCCAAGGGCCTGCGTCGCCCGGGCGATGCCTGGATCGTCATCGGTCGTGCCGAACACGGACTGGGCAATCGCGCCGGTCTCATCGCGGCCTATCGCGAAGCGGCCAAATTCCCGGAAACCAAGCAGACCGCTGAAGAGTGGCTGAAGAAGAACGCATCGCGTTAACCGTAGGCACAGCTATCCCCCTTGGTATAAGCTACGCCATTCCCGTCACCTCCATGCCTTGAGCCACACACGTGCGCTCAAGCGACGGAATGACAGAACCCTGAACGTATCAGCCACGCATGACGCAAAAAGACTCCATCATTGATACCGAAGACGACGGCTCCGCCAAGTTCAGCTGGCCGCGAGTGGCCGGTTTCTCCTTCGCGATCGCGTTGCATGTATCGGCGTTCATGCTGATGCTGACCCCGGCCGCGCCTCCCGAGGCGGCCGAAGAATTGCCGGAAACCGTCGAGGTGACGTTCATCGAACCACCTCCCCCGCCGCCGCCGCCGCCGCCGCCGCCGCCCGAACCACCCAAGCGTCCACCGCCGAAGGTCATCGAGCGTGCGCTTCCGCCGCCGCCGGCCCCGGCCGCTCCGCCGCCGGTGGTGCTGGATGATCCCACACCCATGTCGACCCCGGCGCCGCCGCCGGCCCCGCCGGCCCCGCCCGCCCCGGCGGCCAATTACGGCGCGAGCGAAGACACCAGCTATCGTCGTTACCGTCCGCCACGCTATCCACCGCAGGCGGTACGCCAGCGCCAGGAAGGTGAAGTCCTCTTGCGCGTTCTGGTTGGCACGGACGGCAATCCCGTCCAGGTCGAAGTCGAGAAATCCAGCCGCTCCCGTCTGCTCGACCGTGCCGCGATGGATGCGGTACGGGATTGGAAGTTCAACCCCGGCATGCGTGACGGCAAGGCCATTCAAAGCTGGGTACTCGTACCCATTTCTTTCAAGCTCAGTGATCTCTAAGAAGGGACAGGCGTTATGCAACAAGATGCAGCTTCCACCTCACCGGCAGAACAGACCGCAGCTGCGGTCGCTCCTGTCGATACCGCCGCACAGGCACCTGCTTTCGCGGGTACCTCCGATGCCGATGCCCTGTCGCAGATGGGTTTTGCCCATCTCTTCCATGAGATGACGGCCAAGCCGGGCGAATTCGCGGTTTCCTGGGTCGTTTTGCTGTCCCTGGTCATCATGTCGGTCGGCTCCTGGTACTACACCATCGTCAACATCCTGAAGAACAGCGTCGTGCGTGCTCGTGCCGAGCGCGTTATCCGCACCTTCTGGGATACGCCGAACCCCGCCGATGCCATCCGCGCGATGGAAGATCAGCCCAAGAACGAACCGTTCTCCAAGATCGCCCTTGACGCCGCCCAGGCCGCGCTGCACCACCAGCGCAACGAAGGCAGCCGTCTGGTCGAGTCGTTGAATCGTTCGGAGTTCATCGACCGGGCCCTGCGTCAGGCCGTGACCCGCGAGAGCAGCAAGCTCGAAAACGGTCTCACCTGGCTGGCGACCACCGGCTCGACCGCACCGTTCATCGGTCTGCTCGGTACGGTGTGGGGCATCTACGGCGCCTTGATCCGCATCGGTGCCACTGGTTCGGCTTCGATCGACGCCGTGGCAGGTCCCGTGGGTGAAGCGCTGATCATGACCGCGCTTGGTCTGTTCGTTGCTATTCCTGCCGTGGTGGCGTTCAACACCTTCGTGCGCACCAACCGCGACACGAATGCCAAGTTCGACACTTTCGCGCATGACCTGCACGACTTCTTCGCAACCGGTTCGCGCGTGGGCGATGCCCCGTCCAAGCGCTGATCCGGAAAAGTCAGCGCGCGCACGGAGTTAAGACATGGCATTCAGCAACGACAGTGGTGGCGGCGGCCCGATGGCCGAAATCAACGTCACCCCCCTCGTCGACGTGATGCTGGTGTTGCTGATCATCTTCATGATCACGGCGCCGCTGATGGCCCACAAGGTCGAAATCAAGCTTCCTGAGGCCAACCTCGACGTGAAATCGGAAGACCAGAGTCGCCCGATCACGTTGGCCATCAAGGAAAGCGGCGACATCTTCTGGAACGACGAGCCGATCACCAGCGTGATGCTGGAATCCCAGCTTGCGCTCGAAGCCCAGAAGAAGCCGCAGCCGCGCATCGACATCCGCGCAGACAACACCACCCGTTACAAGGTGGTGCAGGATGTGGTGAAGACTGCGCAGCGCGTCGGTATCGCCAAGGTCGGCTTCGTGGCGACCAAGGAAACCTGATCTCACCCGTCAGCAACACAGCGAAGGAATTGAATTATGGCTTTCAGTACGGGTGGCGGCGGCAATGCGATGGCGGATATCAACGTCACGCCGCTGGTCGACGTGATGCTGGTGCTGCTGATCATCTTCATGGTCACGGCACCGATCATGTCCTACGAAATTCCGGTCGATCTGCCACAGCCAAGCAACAAGACACCGGAAAACCTGGTTGAACCGCCGCCGCCGATCCGCTTGCGCATCGACGAAAGCGGTCAGCTTTTCTGGGACAACAGCCAGTTGCCCAAGTCCGCGTTGTTGCCGTCCTTGATGGTTGAATCCACGCGTGACCCGCAACCGACCTTGGAAATCGAAACCAATCCGAACGTGCGTTACGAAGTGCTGGCCGAAGTGCTGGCCACCGCCAAGAACGCCAACATGATCAAGATCGGTTTCGTCGAGTAATCGGTACGCAACGTTGTTCCGCCAAAACGCCGCCTTCGGGCGGCGTTTTGCGTTTCCGGCCTTCGGATTGCCGGATCAAACAAAGGCGCTGATGAAGCCGGCAGCGTGGCCCGTCATCCCGCGCAACTATCCCTGCACGCTGGCAATCACCGCAAGATAATCGCGTACGGTGCGATCAAGCCCGGCATACAGCGCGTCGTCGATCAGGGCATGGCCGATCGATACTTCCGCCACATCCGGCAAGGCGGCAAGAAACATTCCCAGATTGGTCTGGTCCAGATCATGCCCGGCATTGACGGCCAATCCGGCGCGTTGCGCCGCCTCGCACGTAGCCTGGCAATCTGCCAACGCGGCTTGGGCTTGGCCACATGCGAACGCCGCCGCATAAGGGCCGGTATAGATCTCCACCCGATCGATGCCGATGTCGCGTGCCGCATCGAAACCAAGCCGGGAACCGGCATCGACGAACACGCTGATGCGCGTGCCCATGTCGCGCAGTTGCGCGCACACAGGCGCCAATAGGGCGATATCCCGGGAAAGATCGAAGCCGTGGTCGGACGTGATCTGTGCATCCGAATCGGGCACCAGCGTCACTTGCTGCGGGCGCACCTCATCGATCAACGCCAGAAAGCCGGGGTAGTTGCCACGAGCCGGCGCGAACGGATTGCCCTCCAAGTTGTATTCCACCCGACCAGCCACGATCGAGGCCAAGGCACGCACATCATCCGGGCGCACATGGCGCATGTCCGAGCGCGGATGCAAGGTAATGCCCTGTGCGCCGGCATCCAGCACGGTGCGTGCCGCCGCCAGCATGTTCGGGCGTGCGCCGCCACGCGAATTGCGCAGCACTGCGATCTTGTTGAGGTTCACGCTCAAGCGCGTCATCTGGTTGGCCTCACATCCGCAGGAAATTGCCGAGCAAGGCGTGGCCGTGCTCGGTGAGGATGGATTCGGGATGGAACTGCACGCCCTGCACCGGATGCTCGCGGTGGCGCAGGCCCATGATTTCCTCCATCGACCCGTCTGGATTTTCCGTCCAGGCCGTCACTTCCAGACAGGCCGGCAGGCTGGACTTGTCTACCACCAGCGAGTGATAGCGGGTGGCTTCATAGTTGTCTGGCAGTCCGGCAAAAACCCCGAGGCCTTCATGTCGGATGCGAGAAGTCTTGCCGTGCATGATGGTGGCGGCTCGCACCACGGTGCCGCCATAAACCTGCCCGATGCTCTGGTGCCCCAGACACACGCCCAGAACCGGCGTCGTCGGCCCGAGTCGACGGATCACTTCCATCGAAACACCGGCCTCGTTCGGTGTGCACGGCCCTGGCGAAATCACGATGCGCTGCGGGCGCAACGCCGCGATCTCCTCCACACTGAGCGAATCGTTGCGCTCCACCCGTACCTCGGCACCCAGCGTTTGCAGGTACTGCACGAGGTTGAAAGTGAAGCTGTCGTAGTTGTCGATCATCAACAGCACGGCGTGATATCCGGAAGCCAAGAGAAGGAGCGCGAGCGCCCAGCGCGCAATTATCCGCTGAAGCATGTCTGGAAGTTAGTGCCTGCTCTCCAGACTTCGCCAGCGGCATCGGGCAAACTGCTCGTGCAAAGCTTTCAGGAAGCGCACCCATGACGATGCTTGAAACACCACAAGACAAGGACGCCTCGGATGATTCGAGGCGGAAGTTGCTGCGCCAGCGCGAGGCGTTCCTGCGCGAGGGAGCGCCATCGCTGTCGCAACGGCGTGCGGATCTGGATCGTCTGCGGCGTGCCTTGCTGGCCCGGCGCAGCGAAATAGAAACCGCGCTCGACAGTGATTTCGGCCATCGTTCCGCGCACGAAACCACGATGTTCGAGCTGATGACCGTGGTTGAAGGCATCCGTTACCTGCATCGCAAACTGCGCGGCTGGATGAAGCCGCAGCGGCGGCATGTGGCGATCCACTTCAAGCCGGGGCATGCCTATGTGCAGTACCAGCCGCTTGGCGTGATCGGCATCATGTCGCCGTGGAACTACCCGTTGTCGCTGGCGCTGATGCCTCTGGCCACGGCCTTGGCCGCCGGCAATCGCGCCATGATCAAGCCTTCCGAATTCACCCCGGCCACCAGCGCCCTGCTTGAGCGCTTGCTGAGGGAGCTTTTCCCGCCGGAACAGGTAACCGTGGTGCAAGGCGATGCGGCGGTCGGTGCCGCGTTTTCGACCTTGCCGTTCGACCATCTGCTGTTCACCGGAAGCACCCACGTGGGGCGTGCCGTGATGCGCGCGGCGTCCGAACATCTGGTGCCGGTGACGCTGGAACTTGGCGGCAAGTCGCCAGTCGTGATCTCGCGAGGTCATGCGGAGAAAGCGGCCGAAGCCATCGCGTGGGGCAAACTCGCCAATGCCGGGCAAACCTGCATCGCGCCCGATTACGTGCTGCTGCATCCCGAAGACATCACGCCTTTTGTCGCCGCCTTCGATGCGGCGGTGAAGAAGATGTATCCGGATGGGCCGGCCAGCGCGGATTACTCATCCATCATCAACGCACGCCACTTCGCGCGACTGGGCACGCTGCGCGACGAGGCGCGTGAACGCGGCGCACGCATCATCGAAACCGGCCACGCACCGGAAACCGCAGCCAAGCGCCCGCACACGCTCGCGCCCACGTTGGTGCTCGACGCCGATGCCGATGCGCGCATCTTGCAGGAAGAAATCTTCGGCCCGCTGCTGCCGTTGTGTGCCAGCCCCGACATCGACCATGCCATTGCCGACATCAATGCCCGGCCACGCCCGCTGGCGCTGTATTACTTCGGCCCGGCGGGCGCGGAACGCGACGCCCTGCTGGCGCGCACCACATCGGGCAACGTCACCATCAACAACACACTCATGCATTACGCCCAGGACGACCTGCCTTTCGGCGGTGTCGGCCCGAGCGGCATGGGTGCTTATCACGGCATCGAAGGATTCCGTGCCATGAGCCATGCGCGTGGCGTGCTGGTGCAGGGGCGGCGCAACCTCGGCAATCTGCTGCGTCCGCCGTTCGGCAAGATGGCCGATATGGTGTTGAAGTTCATGCTGCGCTGAAGGGTTATTCCACCGTCACGCTCTTGGCCAGATTTCTCGGCTTGTCCACATCGGTGCCGCGTGCCAGCGCGGTGTGATAGGCGAGCAGTTGCACCGGGATGGTGTGCACGATGGGCGACAGGATGCCGACATGGCGCGGGGTGCGGATGACGTGCACGCCGTCGGATTCGGTGAAGCTGCTGTCGGCATCGGCAAACACGAACATCTCGCCGCCGCGGGCGCGCACTTCCTGGATGTTGGATTTCACTTTCTCCAGCAAGGCATCGTTGGGCGCGATGACGACCACCGGCATGGCCTCGTCCACCAGCGCCAGCGGGCCGTGCTTGAGCTCGCCGGCGGGATAGCCTTCGGCATGGATGTAGGAGATTTCCTTGAGCTTCAACGCACCTTCCAGCGCTATCGGATAATGCGTGCCGCGTCCGAGGAACAGGGCGTGCTGGCGTGGCACGAACCTCTCCGCCCATGAAGCCACCTGGGGTTCCAGATTCAAGGCGTGTTGCACGCTGCCGGGCAGATGGCGCAGGTCGTCCAGCAGCGCAGCCTCACGCTCGGCGCCCACGCGCCCGCGCAGCTTGCCCAAGGTCACGGCCAGCGCGAACAGCGCCACCAGTTGCGTGGTGAAGGCCTTGGTGGAGGCCACGCCGATTTCGGCACCGGCACGGGTGTAGAACACCAATCGGCTGGCACGCGGAATGGCGCTCTCGGGCACGTTGCAGAGCGACAGTGTCTTGTCCTGACCTTGTGCCTTGGCGTACTTGAGCGCCTCCATCGTGTCGAGGGTTTCGCCGGATTGGGAAATGGTGACGATGAGCTGTTTCGGGTGGGCCACCACGCGGCGATAGCGGTATTCGCTGGCGATGTCGACGGCGCAGGGAATGCCGGCGATGTCTTCCAGCCAGTAACGCGCGGTGAGGCCGGCGTAGTAGCTGGTGCCGCAGGCCAGGATCTGCACCGATTCCACGTCGCCGAGCACGTGTGCCGCATCCTTCCCGAACAATCCTGGATCGAAGCCTTCGGCATCCACGATACCTTCAACGGTATCGCTGATGGCGCGTGGCTGTTCGTGGATTTCCTTCTGCATGAAGTGGCGATACGGGCCAAGTTCCAGCGAGGCCAACGAGACATCGGAGACATGCACCTCGCGCGTGACCGGTGCATCGCCGGCATCGAACACGCGCACGCTGTCGCAGGTCAGCTCCGCAGTGTCGCCTTCTTCCAGGAAGATCACCCGGCGCGTGGCCGAGACGATGGCCGAGACATCGGATGCTACGAAGTTCTCGCCTTCGCCCAGGCCCACCAGCAGCGGGCAGCCCACGCGTGCGGCGACCAGGGTCGAAGGATTGCGCTTGTCGATCACCGCCAGCGCGTATGCGCCGTGCAATTGCTTCACCGCTTTCTGCAAGGCGCCCAACAAATCCGCGCCTTGGGCGCGATAGTGGTGGATCAGGTGCGCGATCACTTCGGTATCGGTCTGCGACTCGAACGTGTAGCCCAGTGCGCGCAGGCGCTCGCGCTGGGTTTCGTGGTTTTCGATGATGCCGTTGTGGACCAGCGCCAGTTCGCCGTGGCTGATGTGCGGATGGGCGTTGGATTCGGTCACGCCGCCGTGCGTGGCCCAGCGCGTGTGGCCGATGCCCAGGTGCGCGACGAGGCCTTGGGCCAGTGCCGCCGATTCCATTTCCGCCACGCGCCCGGTACGCGGCACACGACGGACGGTATCGTCGGCCAGCACGGCGATGCCGGCTGAATCGTAGCCACGGTATTCCAGCCGTTTCAGACCATCGACCAGCAACGGGACGACATCACGCTGGGCTACGGCACCGACGATTCCGCACATGGAGCTTCTCGATTCCTGACAGGGCGCCGAAGTATCGCATGCGCCTGTCCGCAC
>JAEXRB010000271.1 GCA_023438325.1 Pseudomonadota bacterium
GTGCTGGTGATGACCACCAACGCCGGTGCCGCTCAGGCCGCACGTCGCACCATCGGTTTCGTCGAGCAAAATCACAGCACCGATGCGATGGAAGTCATCCGCAAGAGCTTCAGTCCGGAGTTCCGCAATCGGCTCGATGCCATCGTGCAGTTCGCCGGTCTGGATTTCGACTACATCCTTCGCGTGGTGGACAAGTTCATCATCGAGCTGGAGATGCAATTGCATGAAAAGCACGTCGCGTTGAACGTGGATGCCGATGCCCGACGCTGGCTGGCCGAGCATGGCTTCGATCCGCAGATGGGCGCACGCCCGATGTCGCGCGTGCTGCAGGAGAAGATCAAGCGCCCGCTGGCCGATGAGCTGCTGTTCGGCGCGCTGGTGAACGGTGGTCGCGTGGATGTGACCGTGCGTGATGGTCAGTTGGCGGTGGAAGCACAGCCGGAACCGGCGCGGCTGTTGCCGGCGACGATCGATGAATGATTGGCGATACGTCGAACGATGACAAAAACGGCGGCCTTGGGCCGCCGTTTTTCTTCGTGTGTCGAAGTTATTGGCCGTGCCCGGCGGGCAGGCGGTCGGGGGAGAACCGCCGCAGAAACGCTGATGAATCAGCGCGTGGTCAACTGGGCAAAGCGTTCGCCCACCTTGACGGCGCGTTGATGCGTCAGCCCGGGGACGAGCATCGCAGCGCCGGCGGGCAGCAGCACGATCACGGTGGAGCCATAGTTGAAGCGCGCCATTTCGGCGAAGCGTTCCAGCACGATGTTCTTGCCGCGGAAATCACGGTGCAGCGGCTTGCGGGCGTATTTCGGGATGTTCACGCCGTTCCAGACCGTTTCCACGCCCGATACCAGCATCGCACCGACCATCACCACAACCATGGGGCCGAAGTCGCAGTCGAAGTGGCAGACCAGCCGCTCGTTGCGTGCGAACAGGCGTGGCACGCCGGCCGCCGTCGCAGGTGAAACGCTGAGCAGCCGGCCCGGTATGTGCAGGGTTGCGCGCAGCGTGCCACGCCACGGCATGTGGACGCGGTGGTAATCACGCGGCGCCAGATACACGTTGAGGAAACTGCCGTCGGCAAACGGCGCGGCGGCGGCTTCATCGCCGAGCAGCTCGGCGGCGCTGTAGTCTCGCCCCTTGGCCTGGAAGATGCGGCCTGCCTGGATTCGCCCGGCCTGACTGATGCGGCCATCGGAGGGCATCAGCAAAGCGCCGGCATCGGCATCGGCGGTACGCACGCCAGGTTTCAATGCGCGGGTGAAAAACGCGTTGAAGCTCGGGTAGGCGAAAGCATCGGACTGTTGCGCCTCGTCCATGTTCACATCGAAGTGCGTCAGCACTTGCCGGATCAGCAGGTTTTTCCACCAGTGCGTTTCGCTTTGCGCGGCGTAATAGGCCAGACGGGAAAGGAAGCGGTGCGGCAGCGCGTATTGCGCCAGGATGCCGGGCGACATCAGTGGTGCTCCAGCAGCAGACGCAGATCGGCGGCGATCTTTTCCGGTTCCAGCGGTGGGCGGATGAAGCCGGCCAGTTGCGCTTGCGGGTTCAGCACGGCCACCCAGCTGGTGTGGTCGATGGTGTAGTCGCCATCGGCCAGCGGTGATTTGGCGAACACCATGCTGAGCGAAGAAGCGAAGCGGGTGAGTGCGTCCACGTCGCTGGTGCCGGTCAGCACGGTCGGGCTGAAATAGGCGGCGTACTTGGCAATGATGTCAGGCGTGTCGCGTTCCGGATCCACCGAAACGAACAGGATGCGCGGGCGCTGGGCATCCGGCACATCGGCCAGCAGCTTTTCGGCCTTGGCCAGTTCGGCCAGCGTCATCGGGCAAACGTCCGGGCAATGGGTGAAGCCGAGGAACACCATGGTCCAGCGTCCATGCAGCGTGCTGGTATCGATGCGGCTGCCACCCACCGATTGCAGGGAAAAATCCGGCAGCACGCGCGCCGGGGAAAGCAGGCGCATGGTCTGTGTTTCCGGCAGCGAAGCATTGCCGAAAAACGCCTTCTGTCCCGCCCACAGCCCGAGGCCGGCGGCGAGCGCGGCGATGAGGACAAGGGTGAGCGGCAGGCGGCCTGAGCGGGGAGGTGTGGGGTTGGAAGAAGTCATCACGCAAGTATAGCCGGGGCTGACTGCCCCCCTCGGCTTTGTTTGATCGCGCGATGTCGCTAGGCAACTGCCCAACGTGCGGCAATCGTCCCGACTTCGGCAAGAACGGCCTGGTGTCGGGCCTCGGTCTGCGCCGTATATTCACCGCTGTCAAAGTAGGCCGAAATCACGATGGGGTTTCTGCCAGGTGGAAAAGTGATCGCGATGTCATTGCACTTGTTCGTGGTTCCCTCGCTGCGTCCGGTTCCGGTCTTGTTTCCGGTACGCCATTGCGCGGGGATGCCGGCGCGCAAGCGCTGAGGGCCGGTATTGGTGTCCTGCATCCATTGCAGCAAGCGCGCCCGCGAATCGGGCTGCAAAAGGTTGCCGGTCGTGATGCGACGAACGAGTTGCGCCATCGCCAAGGGAGTCGTGGTATCGCGAAGATCGGCAGACAGCACCAGACCCAAATCCGGCTCGTAACGATCGAGGCGGGTCACGCTGTCGCCCATTTCGCGGATTCTGGCCGTCACCCCGGTGGGGCCGCCAAGGCGTCTGATCAAAAGATTGGCCGCGGTTCCGTCGCTCATTTCCTGAGCCGCCTGCGCCAGCGCGGCAATGCTCATGCCGCCCTCTGCGAGATTCTTGCGCGTGACGGGTGCCCACGGCAGAAGGTCGGCTTCCGAGTAACGGAGGACTTCCTCAAGATCGATTCGACCCGCATCCGCTTCCCGCAGATAGGTGGCGACGAGCGCCAGCTTGAAGGTCGAGCACATTGCGAAGTGCTCTTCCATCCGGTTTCCGCTGATTTCGCCCGTAGCAGTGTCGAGGAAACATGCGCCCAGTCGCGCCTGACCTGTTTCAAGCGCCGCAAGCTCCGCGGCAGCATCGAAGCGACGGGGCACAAGTTTGGCGGTGGCGGGTAGGGTGGCGAGTGCGCCTGCCGCAGCGGAAGTGAGCAGAAGGTTTCGTCTTGTGAGCATGCGACTCATCGTTTCCTGTGACGAGAGGGCTGCACGTAAACAGCGCAGGAAAAGGGCAGGGCATTTTTTTGGCAGCCCTGTCCATGACTGCCGGAAGGTGGCGCGCCTTAAGGCGACACCACCTTGATCGTCTTCTGCGGCGAGGTGCCCACACCGGAAAGCTGGGGCCGGTACATATCTTCGGCACTTGGCGGCGGCACGACGTAGGTGCCGGGCGAAACCGCGCGGACGAGGTAGAACAGGCGGGCGGTGCTGCCTTGCCAGAGTTTCAGCGCGGCGACGTAACGATCGTCGCGGTATTCCTCGTAGCGCAGTTCCGCTGCGTACCCGCGTTCGGAGAGCTGGACATCATCGAGCGTGAGTTCGCCAAAGGCCTCGTTGCCGCCGAGTGACAGGTTCTCGATTTCCAGGCCGCCGGGAAGAAGGTCGACGATCAGTGCATCGGGGACATTCTGCTCGGCTTCCACGGTGAGCATGGCGATCAGGCTTTCGCCTTCACGCAGGCTGTCGCCGGTGAACAGGGTGCCATCGGTGCGATACCAGGCGCGGCGGATGCGAATGCCGTCCACGCTCGGTGCTGGCGCACTGGTGGTGTAGCCGACGATGTCTTGCGACAGCCAGAACGGCCCAGTGCCTTCCAGTGTGAGGCTGACGCCCTGGCGCAACTCCGGCAAGCCGACTTCGCGCATCACCATGGGGCGGCCGCTGAGCGCATGGGGCTTTTCGGCGATCAGGAACTGGCCTTGCAGGCCGCTGTGCTGCTCGCTCAGCAGGGCACGGCCGAGACGGAAGATGGCAAGGCGTTCCTGGGTGCTGAACCAGTAGCGCGCGTGCTCGGGCAGTCGCAGCTCACGCGCCAGTGACATCACGCGTGCGCCGTTTGCCGACGTGGCAAGCCCATGCTCGTTGAGCAGGGCGAGCAGCAGGGCTTCATCGCGGAAGTCCGAGCCGTAGTCGCCGAGGTAGCGCGGTCGATCGGAGTTCTTTTCCAGTGCGGCGGTGATGGCGGCTTTGGCGCGGGGTTCATCGCCGGCCAGTTTCAGGGCGATGCCCAACTGCAACAGCGGCAGCGCGGTGAGCGAACGCTCGCGCTGGTTGTCCCACAACGAGCGCAGGGTGCCGAGCGGGGCCTGATTGACGCGTGCCAGCACGTAGCCGGCATAGGCGTTGGTGGCAAAGCGCAGGTGTTGGGAATGCTCGTGGCTGTAGAAGCCATCGCCGCCGGTCAGGAGGTCTTCGTTGAGCCGCTTCAATGCCTTTTCCAGCACGGCTTCGGGTATGGCGAGGCCGTTTTCCTTCGCTGTGACGAGGATGTCGGCCACATAGGCGGTCATCTGTGGATCGGCCCAGCCTTCGCCCGGCCAGAAACTGAAACGACCGTTTTCAGTCTGCATCGCGGCAATGCGCGAAAAGCCCGTGTCGAGCATGCGCTTGCGCTTGGCTTCGTCGAGCGGTTCCAGCCCGAATTTGCGCGAGGTGGCAGCGTCCAGATTGACCAGCGGCCACAGTCGGCTGGTGGTTTGCTCAATGCAGCCGTAGGGGTAGTCGATCAGGCCCTTGATGGATTCGGAGAACGGCAGCGGTGGAATCGAGGCGATGCTGATCTGGGCATTGGCGGATTCGCCGATGAGGCCGTCGAAAAGGTTCGGGCCGAAGCTGAGCGTGGTGGCCGATTCGATCTGGCGCGCCTGACTGCGGCGTACCGCCGGCCATGCCGGACGCACGGTGATTTCAAAGTTGCGCTTGAGGTTGGTATCGGCAGATTCCGCATTGACGCTGAACTTGCCCACGCCATGGCCATTGCCGGCCAGCAACGGGAAATTCAAGGTGGTGCGGGCGTTGTCGGCCAGGGTGATGTCGCGGCTCTGGCCTTCGATGGAAATCGGTGCGCCGGCATCGGTGGAAATGCGATAGCTGGCGGTTTTCCCGCTCAGATTGTGCAGCTCCACGGTCAGGTTGGCGCGGTCGCCGGGTGCCATTACGCGTGGCGTGCTGATTTCCATGACCAGAGGTGCACGCACGATGGCCTCATCGCTGCTGCGGGCGTAGCGATCGCCCGAATAGGCGAGAGCGGCAACGCGCAGGGTGCCGTTGAAATCGGGCGCGACAAAACTGACCTGGGCCTTGCCTTGGGCGTCGAAACGCACCGGCTCGGCATGCAGCGCGACGGTCTGCACCTTGGCCGTGGGACGGCGGGCTTGCGGCAGTGCGGCAAGCGCTGCGTCACCACCGTAGCGCAGGCGTGCGCGCTCGCCCTCGAGCGGGCCGATGATGCGGCCATAAAGATCGTAGGCATCGATGCCCAAACCGCGCTGCGCCAGGAAGTAATCGGCCGCATCGGGCACCGGGTAGCCGGTGAGGTTGATGATGCCCAGATCCACGCCTTCCACCACGGCATAGGCTTCTTGCCCGGCAAATTCGGGCGCGGAAAGACTGATCTGGATGTTCTCGCCGGGGCGGGTGAGTTCGGGGGCGCTGACATCCAGCGTTGCATTGCGTTGACCGCGCGTGACAGGCAAATGCGCCACGCCAATGGCGCGATTGGGGCCAGTGAGGCTGGCTTGATCGGCCGGGCGGAATACCAGCGTGGTGATGTAGACATCGTGACGCAGGAAATCCGCGTTGACCGGAATCTTCACCGTGGTGCTGCCGCGTACTTCGATGTTGCTGCGGTAAAGCAATCGATCCGATTCGACCAGCACCACGCCGGGGCCATCGTAGGGGGCGGTGATGGTGAGGGTGGCGGTATCGCCGGCGTTGTAGCCGCTTTGATCCAGTGCGATTTTCACCTTGTCCGGGCGCGCATCCGGGCCCTGGTTTTCGTCGTTCCAGCTCCAGCCGGCGGTGAACGGATAGCGCATGGTGAGCTGGGT
>JAEXRB010000229.1 GCA_023438325.1 Pseudomonadota bacterium
CGCACGCTCAGGGCTTCGCGCTGGATGGCGTGTTTGGTGTAAAGGTCCGCACGTTTGAGCACGTCCACCAGCGCGACCAGCAGCTCCTTCATGTCCACAGGCGGCGGCTCGCGTTCGAGCTTGAGCTCCGGCACGTAGGCATGTACCGGCGTGGTATCGCGTTCCAGCCGATCCAGCGTATCGATGTCCTCGGCAGCTTTCTTGTAGCGCTCGTATTCCTGCAGACGGCGTACCAGATCGGCGCGTGGATCATCTTCCTCGCCATCTTGGGAAGGCGGACGCGGCAGCAGCAGGCGCGATTTGATTTCGGCCAGAATCGCCGCCATCACCAGATACTCGGCCGCCAGCTCGAAGCGCAATTCCTGCATCACGCCGATGTAATCCACGTATTGGCGCGTGATCTCGGCGACGGGAATATCGAGGATGTCCAGGTTCTGGCGGCGGATCAGGTACAGCAAAAGGTCCAGCGGGCCTTCGAATGCTTCCAGGATCACTTCCAGTGCATCAGGTGGGATGTAGAGATCCTGCGGCATCTGCAACACCGGCTGCCCATGCACCAGCGCCAGCGGCATTTCCTGCTGCTGTGGCGGTATGGCCGTCGGTGTGTGGCTGGCGTCGGACGCCGATTGCTGGGTCATGCGTGGGTGCGGCCCCCTGGGCCTGCGAAGGAAACGTATGTATTGCGTGCCGATGGGCGGCCCCAGCCGCGGATCGGCGAAACATCGGTTGGGCCTTCCGCCCACGATGGCAGCGGCGGCGGCATACGGGTCGATCCGGTTCGGATCAAACGATCTGGAGCAGTCCAGCCTGGAATCAATCCAGTTCCACCGGGACGAATCCCTGACGCGTCACCATCGGTTCGTCGCCGGTGAAATCAAGAACGCTGGTCGGCCCGGGCTGGCAATCCCCGGCATCGAGCATCAGATCCACATGGCGCAACGAGCCTTCGGCCACTTCATCGGCCTCATGGTTGTCCAACGGTTCGTCGGGCAGCACGAGGCTGGTGGTCAGCAGCGGCGATCCCACGGCTTCCAACAACGCGCGCGTCACCGTGTTGTCCGGGATGCGACAGCCGATGGCTTTACGTTTGCTCTGCTTCAACCGACGCGGCAGATCCGGGCCGGCGGGCAGGATGAACGTGATGGGGCCGGGAGTCAGCGACTTGACGAGACGGAAGGCGCGATCATCGAGCTTGGCGACGCTTCCGATCTGGCTGATCGTGGCACAGAGTAAAGTGAAAGGGTGGCGCGTGTCCAGCAGACGCAGGCGCTGCACGCGCTGTTCGGCATCGATGGCATCGATCCCCCAGACGAATGAGTAGCCTGCATCCGAAGGGGCGATCAGCAAGTCGCCATCGGCAATGCGACGCGCCGCCTGCGCGATGAGACGCGCCTGCGGGTTGACAGGATGGATGTCGAGGCGTTCGCTCATGGGCAGGTATCGGGAGATTGGATCGTGATGAGGACAGTACCTATCATGCCGGGCTTTGACCAAGGGCGATACGCCCGGCGGGAGCTTGCATGATGTGGTACGCGATCCTTGCGCGAGACAATCCCGACAGCTTGCAGCGTCGTTTGGCTGCCCGAGATGCCCACCTTGAGCGCCTCGGCGCGCTGCGCGAACAAGGCCGCTTGTTGCTTGCCGGCCCGCTGCCTGCGATCGACGCAGAAGATCCCGGCCCGGCCGGGTTTGCCGGCAGCCTGATCGTGGCGGGTTTTGACTCGCTGGAAGCCGCCCGCGCCTGGGCCGATGCCGATCCCTATATCACCGCAGGCGTGTATCGCGACGTGGAAATCCACCCCTTTCGCAAGGTTCTGCCGTGATGGCCCGACATACTTCCCGCCTGCGTCTTGCACGCCTCTCCCTCTGCCTGTGCGCATTGGCCTTGCTGGCCTGCACCCGCCAGCAGGCACCATCCGCAGGCGAGGAGCACGCGTTGAACTATTCGGCTGAAAACGCGGTGGCAGTGAGCGTGAACGGCGAAGGCGTCAGCGAGGCCATGCTGGCGCGCATTGCGCGGGCGCGCGGGCTGGAGTTGGCAGATCCCGAGCAGCGCCAGCAAGTCATCGACTTGGCCGTGGAAACCATGGTTTTGGCCCAGGATGCCATCGCCAGCGGCCTGGCGACGCGTCCGGATGTGCGCACCGAACTGGATCTGACCCGCGTACAGACCTTGGCCGCGCGCAATCTTGCCGACACCCGCGCCAGCATGACCCTCACCGACGAGCAACTGCGCGATTTCTACCAGCAGGTGGTCGCCCAAACCGGCACCCGCGAGTTGCATCTGCGTAATGCGCTGTATGCCGACGAAGCGACAGCCATTGCCGCCGCCTCGGTCGCCGCTGCAAGTCCCGATTTTTCCGTCTGGTTGGCCGGCGCCGAAGCCGCCGGTGCGCGGCAGGCCAGTGATCTGGGCTGGCTCAACACCACGCAATTGCCACCGGGGCTGAGCCAGGCTGCGCTGGCGCTACCTGATGGCGGTGTCTCTGCGTCGCCGATACGCACCCAGTTTGGCTGGCACGTCATCCAGCGTGTTGCTTCGCGCGATTTTTCGCCGCCGCCGTTCGAGGACGTGCGCGATGGCATCCGCAAGCAGGCCGGCGACAAATATCTGGAAGAAAAGCTCGCCGGCCTGCGCGCCAAAGCCAGCGTGGTGCCGGCTGCGGCAAAGTGAAAGGTCGAAGCCGGCCTCACCCCCGACATGCCGGCAAGGCGAAGAGCATGTCCCAAAGGTGCGACGGCATGCTATTGGTATGTATTTGCTGAATACCAACAGGGGGACACATGGGTTGTTTTTCTTTCTTGCATCGCTTCGCTCCGAAGTCGATTTTTCCAGGCATTTCGATTCTTTTGCTATGCGTGGTACCGGGCTTGTCTGCGGCCACGGCAAAAGGCTTGCCACGCATCGCCGTGGTGGATTTCGATACCCACCAGTATTCGGCTGAACTGACGGGCACCCAGCTCGCCGATTATGTGATGGATGAACTGGTCAACAGCGGCTTGTTCGAGGTGGTGGAACGGGAAAAGCTCAACAGCGTGATGACCGAGCTCGGCTTCGGCGCCAGCGGCATGGTGGATACATCAAGCAGCGCACAAATGGGGCGATTGCTCGGGGCGCGCCTGCTGTTGACCGGACGCGTGGTTTCTCTTGATCAAGAAGCCAGGAACTTCAGTGGCTACGGCGTCAGTACGCGCAGCACGCAACTGGCATTGAGCGTGAGCATCCGCATCATGGATGTCGAATCGGGCAGCATTGCATTTTCCACCCGCACCACCACCCAGCGAACCATCAACGAAACCGGCGGAATGAGCGTGCGTGCCAGCGGCGCATACAGCGCCCTTGCAGAACAGGCAGCACGAGACGTGGTGGCGGAAATCACCCGCTCGGGCCGTTTCGAGCGACGCACTACCGTCGTGGATACGGCACCGGCCATGGTGGATGTTGCCGTTGCCAGCACACCACCCGGGGCCGACATTGAGGTGGATGGTATTTTCTACGGCAATGCCGGAGGGAACGTGTCATTGCCGCAAGGGCTCCGCACGGTGCGCATCTCCCTTGCCGGCTATCATCCTTGGGAGAAAAAGGTGATGGTGAATCCCGGTGTCGCCATCACTGCCAGCCTGGCTCCGTTGCAGTAGGCTGCACTGCCGGGACAACACAGCCGGACACCCGCTGCGTCGCGAGGTAGCGCAGTCGTTATACTGCGCCACCGCCCCGAGCTGTTGACCCGTCACCGATCCAGTCGCATGCGCCTATCAACGATCAAGCTCGCAGGCTTCAAGTCCTTCGTCGATCCGACCACGCTGCACCTGCCCACGAACATGACGGCCGTGGTCGGGCCGAACGGTTGCGGCAAGTCCAACATCATCGACGCGGTGCGCTGGGTGATGGGCGAAAGCTCCGCCAGCCGTCTGCGTGGCGATTCGATCACCGACGTGATTTTCTCCGGCTCCTCCTCGCGCAAGCCGGTGGGCCAGGCCATGGTGGAGCTGATCTTCGACAACTCCGATGGCACGCTGGCGGGCGAGTACGCCGCGTTCAACGAAATTTCGGTCAAGCGTCAGGTCAGCCGCGACGGTCAATCGAGCTACTACCTCAACGGCACCCGCTGCCGCCGCCGTGACATCACCGATTTGTTCCTGGGAACCGGGCTCGGGCCGCGCAGTTATTCGATCATCGAGCAGGGCATGATCAGTCAGATCATCGAGGCCCGGCCGGAAGACCTGCGCGTGTTTCTGGAGGAGGCTGCCGGCATTTCCAAGTACAAGGAACGCCGCAAGGAAACCGAGCTCCGCATCCGGCATACACGGGAAAATCTCGATCGACTCAATGACTTGCGCGAAGAAGTTGATAAACAACTTGAGCACTTGAAGCGCCAGGCCCGACAAGCTGAGCAGTATCAGCAGTACAAGGAAGAACAGCGTATCAAGCAGGCCCAGGTGCGGGCGCTGGAATTCCGCCAGCTCGATATGGAACTGCTCGCATTGCGCGAAGGCATTGCGCAGGATGAAACCAAGCTTCAGGCACGCATCGCCGACCAGCGCCAGGCCGAGGCGCAGATCGAACTGTGTCGCGAGCAGCACAGCGAGGCGACCGAACGGCTTGCACAGGCTCAGGGCGAGAGCTACCGCGTCGGCTCGGAAATCGCCCGGATCGAGCAGCAGGTGACGCATCAGCGCGATCTGGCCGAACGCCTCACCCGCGCGCATGCGGAAACCTCCGACCAGATCGCCGCACTGGCCGAGGACATCACCCAGGACGAGGAAAAGCGCGAGTCGCTCGGTTTCGAGATCGCCGAAGCCGAACCGCAACTGGCCTTGCTCAGCGGCGACGACGGTGCCCGCCAGGAATCCCTGCATGAAATCGAAGCTGCGCTGGCGCAGTGGCAGGTGGAATGGGACGAGCACACCCGCATCGCCGCGGAAACCACGCGCGCCGCGGAAGTGGAGCGCACCAAGATCGAATATCTGGATCGACAAGGACTGGATGCCGAACGTCGTCACGAAACCCTTGTCGCCGAACGCGCCACGCTCGATGTCGCGATGCTGACCGAAGCACTGGCACGCCTCAGTGC
>JAEXRB010000303.1 GCA_023438325.1 Pseudomonadota bacterium
AGACCGGCGGAGGGACAGGCCCTTTGATGCCGGGGCAACCCGCAGGAACCCAGACGCGCTCGTCAGGTTTCTGCTCGGTGCCAAATCCTGCGGCAGGTGCGCAAGCACCGTCCGGAAGATGGGTCGCACCGTGTGCCGTCAGGCCTTCATGCTGCGACATCGTTCTCCGGGCCACAGGCCTTGATGGGCCGATCACGCCCCGGAGCACGACGATGAGTTTCAACCCCGCCTCCTGTTCTTCTTTCGATGTTCTCGCCCATGGCGAGGCAGACGCCGCCATCCTTGCCCCCGCCTGCAGGCACGTTGCCGAACGCGGCGTGCTCGATGCCACACTGGCCATGCGCCATGCCGGCATCCGGCGCGTGCGTATTGCCTGGGAACTTCAGGGAGCTGCCGATGCGCCCGTCCTCATCGTGCAGGGCGGCATTTCCGCGCATCGCCATGTAGCCTCCAGCGAACGCTTCGTGGAACCGGGTTGGTGGCAGGCTCAATGCGGCCCTGGCCTCGCCATCGATACCCGGCGCCATCGCGTGCTGGCCATCGATTGGCTCGGCGGCGATGGCAGCCAGGATGCCTGCATCGATCCGGCCGATCAGGCCGACGCCATTGCCACCGTGCTCGATCATCTGCGCATCACCCGTGCGACCGCTTACATCGGCGCATCGTATGGCGCGATGGTCGGTTTGCAGTTTGCTGCGCGGCATGGCGCGCGACTTGGCCGGTTGATCGCGATCAGTGGCGCGCACCGGTCGCACCCGCAAGTCACCGCATTGCGCGTGATCCAGCGCCGCATCGTGGCACTGGGCCGCAGCGAAGGCGGCGTGCGGGAAGCGCTGGCACTGGCACGTGCGCTGGCGGTGATCGGCTATCGCAGCGATGTGGAGTTCGAACAGCGCTTCAATGACACCCCCAGGCTTACGCCCGATCACGCACGCTTTGCCGTCGAGGATTATTTCGATGCCATCGGCCCGAAGTTCGTCGCACGCTTTTCGCCCACGGCCTACCTGCGCCTGTCCGAATCCATCGACCTGCACCATGTGCTGCCAGAAAGCATCACCGTGCCGACCGACATCGTCGCGGTGGCCGAAGATCAGATCGTGCCCGAGGCCGACCTGCTCACCCTCACCGAAGGCCTGCGCGGGCCGGCACGCCTGCATCGCATCCGTTCGCTGTACGGCCACGACGCCTTCCTGAAAGAGGAGGCGCAAATCGGCGCCATCCTCATCGACGCGCTGGCCCGGAGCATCGTCGCATGAGCACCGCCAGCGCCCCTCGCCAGCGCACCGCCACCACCGCTGCGGTGCGCGCCGGCATCGATGCCGACACTGCCCACGGCGCCGTCGTGCCGCCGATCGTGCTGTCGACCAATTTCAGCTTCGATGGCTACGGCAACAAACGCCAATACGACTACACCCGCAGCGGCAATCCCACCCGCGATCTGCTCGGCGATGCACTGGCCGAACTGGAGGGTGGCGCCGGCGGCGTGGTGGTTTCCACCGGCATGGCCGCGATCACCCTGGTACTGCAATTGCTCGAACCCGGCGATCGCCTCGTGGTACCGCACGATTGCTACGGTGGCTCGTGGCGTTTATTCAACGCATTGGCGAAAAAAGGCCATTTCGCGCTCGATACCATCGACTTCACAGACCCACGCGCACTCGCCGAAGCACTCGCGCGTGCGCCGAAAATCGTCTGGATCGAAACCCCGAGCAATCCGCTGCTGCGCATCACCGATATCCGTTTCGTGGCTGAAGCGGCGCATCGTGTCGGCGCGCTGGTGGTGGCCGACAACACCTTCCTCTCGCCGGCATTGCAGAGGCCCATCGCACTGGGTGCGGATGTCGTGGTGCACTCGACCACCAAGTACATCAACGGCCACAGCGATGTCGTGGGCGGTGCGGTGATCGCCGCCGATGCCGCACTGCACGACAAGCTTTGCTGGTGGGCCAATGCGCTCGGCCTCACCGGCTCGCCGTTCGACAGCTTCCTGACCTTGCGCGGCCTGCGCACACTGGAGGCGCGCTTGCGCGTGCATCAGGAAAACGCGACTGAACTGGCGAACCTTCTGGCGGCGCATCCCGCTGTCGCAGCGGTACATTTCCCAGGCCTGCCCTCGCATCCTGGCCATGCGCTGGCCGGGCGCCAGCAACGCGGCTTCGGTGCGATGATCAGCTTCCAGGTGCATGGCGGCGATGCCGAAGTGCGCGCCTTTCTCGATGGCCTGGAACACTTCACCCTGGCCGAATCACTCGGCGGCGTGGAAAGCCTGATCGCGCATCCAGCCTCGATGACGCACGCCGCGATGACGCCTGAAGCACGCGCCGTGGCGGGCATCAGCGACGGCCTGTTGCGGCTGTCGGTCGGTATTGAAGCGATCGAGGATCTGGCTGCCGATATTTCGGCGGCACTGGTACGCGCAGCACAGGCCGGAACGCAGCCGCGCGCGGCATCAAACGCGAGCTGATCACGTCCTCAAGGCACGACGGCGAAGCACGCAGAACGCCTCTGCCCTGCCCTTCGCCGGCCTGCCTTTCTCCGGAGGCCGGCGGCCAACGCTTATGTCGGAATCCGGTAGTTGGCAGGGCCGAGCAGATCCACACCACATTGCAGGTTCGAGAGCCAGTCGAGGAAGTCGTAACGCGCCTGCCCAACCATCGGCAGGCCGTGCTGGGGCACGATGATGTCCGGATCGAGCGTGCGAACCATGTCGCTCCACAGTCTGGCGGCCTTCTGCGAGGCCATGTAGCGGCGATGGAATCCTTCCATGCGCGCCTTGTGCGGGGCGAAATCCTCGACCGGCACGTAAGCCTCGCCACTCGGGATCATCGAGGCACCCACGTCGCCGGAGAACAGGACACGGCTGATCGGATCGTAGAAGCTGAAGTTTCCGACCGAGTGCAGGAAGTGCGCCGGCAGCGCCAGCAGGTGGCTGTCGCCCATCGGAATCCGACCACCCTCGTCGGGCATGAGCAGATAGCGTTCGTTGCCCGCGTTGCTCTGATAGTGCGGCACCGCATGTGGCACGAAACGGCCCCAAAGCTTGGAGCACACCACCACCGCTTGGGTATACATCAGCCAACGATCGGCAGCACCGATGATGTCCGGATCCTGATGCGAGGCCACCAGCCAGGTCAGATCCTTGGGCTGCACGAAGCGGCTCATCGCCATCGAGAGCGGCGTATACAGCAATGCACCACCCGGATCGATCAGGGCCGAGGCATTGCCATGCATGACGAGGAACTGGTTGGCCTGCACACCGTCATCGCCACGCACGAGGTCGTTGAACACCACGCAACGATGGTCGCCGCGCTCAAAAAGGATGTGAGCCATGAAAGAAACCGCCGCCTATGCCGTCGAAAATGATTGGCATTGTCGCAGTGCAACATCAAAAAGAACTTGATTCTGCGCAAAACCTGATGAAAATTAGTGAATTTAACAACTTTTCACGTTCCCGCCATCTCGGCCTGCACCACATCGGCCACATGCGCAGCCAACCAGGCGCGGGCGTCCAGCGCGTCGCGCTCGAACCAGGCGCGCGCCGAACCCAGACGAAAGGTGTAGCCCCAGGCATCCATGTCGGCCATCAATCGGGCACTGCCCACGCCAGGCAAGCGCTCGGCGAGAAGAATCTGGAGATAGCAGGTGGCATCTTCTTCGGCCACGGAATCAGTGGCATCGGTATGTACCTTCACGCGCCGCTCACGCGGCAGCACAATCAGGTGACAGGCCTCGTGCAACATCGAATGCACCGGTGTATCGGGCCGCACGTAGACGCACTCGCCGATGATGCCGGCCTCCGGCTCGCCCCAGTAGCTGCCGGGGATCGGCGCGCCATCCGGCACGGATATCAATTGCAATCCGAAATCGGCGAGCAGGCGGGCGGCATCGTCGAAGGCGATGTCGGCGAGGGTCAACACGCGGATTGAAGCTTATGCCGTGCCGGCCGAATCGGCCTTTTCCGGCAGCGACACGGTGATGTCCAGCACATCTTCCTCGCCGTCCTTGTGCAACTCCACGTTCACGGCCTCCGGATTGAATCCGGGAACATGCCTCTGGAGCACCGCCAGAATGTCCTGACGCAGCGCCGGAAGGTAATCGCGACCATCTTCGGCGCGCGTGGTGGAAATGAGCACCTGCAAGCGCTTTTTAGCTTCCGAGGCCGAGTTGCTCTTGGGTTTGAGGAAATCGAAGATGCCCATGGCCTCATGCTCCGAAAAGCTTGGAGAAAAAGCCCTTCTTCTCCACTTGGGTGAAGCGCAACGGCCGCTCCTCGCCCAGCAAGCGGGCGACGGCATCGTCGTAGGCCTGACCGGCCGGGGTTTCCATGTCCAGAATCACCGGCTCGCCCTTGTTGGAGGCGTTGAGCACGTCCGGAGACTCAGGGATTACGCCGAGCACCTTCAGCCCGAGGATTTCTTCAACATCCTTGATCGACAGCATCTCGCCGTTTTCCACCCGGGCCGGGTTGTAGCGGGTGAGCAGCAGCATGTCATCGACTCTTTCACCGCGCTCGGCCCGCTGCGTCTTGGAAGCAAGCAGGCCAAGGATGCGATCGGAGTCGCGCACCGAGGACACTTCCGGGTTCACCACCACCACGGCACTGTCGGCGAAATACATCGCGAGGAACGCGCCTTTCTCGATACCGGCCGGAGAGTCGGCAACAACGAAGTCGAAGCCGTCGTCAGACAGTTCCTTCAGCACCCTTTCGACACCTTCCTTGTTCAGTGCATCCTTGTCGCGCGTCTGCGAGGCTGCAAGCACGTAGAGGTTGTCGAAACGCTTGTCCTTGATGAGGGCCTGCTTGAGCGTGCATTCGCCGTTGACCACGTTGACGAAGTCGTAAACCACGCGGCGCTCGCAGCCCATGATGAGGTCGAGGTTGCGCAAGCCGACGTCGAAATCGATGACGACGGTCTTCTTTCCCTTGCGGGCCAGGCCGCAGGAAAGGCTCGCGCTGGTGGTGGTCTTGCCCACACCGCCCTTGCCGGACGTGACGACGATGATCTGGGTCAAAGTGGTGCTCTCCGTGATGTTTCGGAAATGAAAAGTATGAGGGTAGCGCCGGCGTCAGACGATTTCCGCCAGATGCAGGCTGTCATCCTGCAACCAGACCTGCACCGCCTTGCCACGCAATTCCTGGGGAACCTCCTCGATCACCTTGTAACGTCCGGCGATCGCGACCAGTTCCGCGTGAAATTCGCGGCAGAATATACGGGCTTTTTCATCGCCTTGCGCCCCGGCCAAGGCGCGCCCGCGTAACGGACCATAAACGTGCACGCTGCCATCGGCGATGACCTCGGCTCCCGCACCGACGCTGGCCGATACCACCAGATCGCGGCCTTGCGCATAGATCTGCTGGCCTGAACGTATCGGATTGATGTGCATCTGCGATGTGGCCAGCGGCGCAGGCGCAGGCGCAACCGCCACCGACTCGGGTGCGCGTGCCGGCGGCTCGGGTGCCGCAGGCGCGACAGTCACTGCCGCCTGGGTACCGCTTTCGTACTGGGCGCGGAACTTGGCCAGCAGCGGCAATCCCAGTTCGACCGCCAACGCCTCGATCTCGCGCGTGCCGTAGGCCAGCGCCACCGGCAACACGCCGGCGTCGCACAACGCATCCAGCAATGCACGCGCGCTGGCGGCATCCGGCGTGCGCATGAGGCCGCCGAAATCCACCACCACCGCAGCGCGGGAAAACAGGTTGGGGGCACGCGCCACGCGCTCGCGCATTTCCTGCCCGAGTCGAACCACATCCAGCGTGCGGATGCGCAGGTTGGCGATGCCCACCTGCCCCATCTTCAGCTCGCCCGCCTGTTCGTAATCCACCGCTGTCGTCATGCAAGCTGCTCCCGCGCCGCATGCCCAGCGCGGTGCATGCGCTCGGCCAGCCATGGCAGATCAGGCAATCCGGGACCGTCCAGCCAGCGCTCCTTGACCCACGGGTAGCTGGTCAACTCCTTGACCAGCATCGACACACGCACGCCGGTTTCATCCATCACGCGCTGCCCGACCTCCTGGAAACCATAGGTGCCGTGGAACAGCAGGGCGGCGTCGTTGCGGGGCTCGAGGAATACCTCGCAGGCCAGCAAGGGCTGCCTGACTTCGGCGAAACTGGTGACATCGGCATAGAAAACCCGACCAACGCCGCCGCCGCGATGCGCGCTCGCGATCACCACGCGGTCGATGTAGAGGAATGCCGGGTAGCGCTCGCTGAACCAAAGGTAGTTGCTGCTGCGGTACTGGCTACCCTGATCGAATCCGATCAGGAAACCGGCCACCGCACCATCCACTTCAGCAACCCTGAAATAGGCCGCCTCCTCGTAGAAGAAGCGCAGCTGATCCAGATTCAGCGCCAGGATGGTCGGGCCGGCGGCATTGTTGAGGGCAAGGACAGATTCCAGCTCGTGCTCACGCACTTCGCGGATCAGGATCGACATTCCATTCTCCGAAAATCCCAAGTCTCCGGCGCGACATCCGCACGCCGGAACACAAGGCACAAGTATCGCATGGCGACGCCGCATCCGGGCCAGCGCTTCGGCAGCGGATTTCCTGCCGGCGCGCGCTTCTGGCACGATAGGCACCCAGCCACCCGCGCTGCGGAAAGCAAGATGACTCAAAGCGTTGTACTCGATCTGGCCAGGTTACGCCGAAGCTGCGCGCAGTGCTCGCTGCAACAGCTGTGCCTGCCCGCCGGCATCGATCAGGACGATATGGCGCGCCTGGACGAGATCGTGCGCCGCCGTCGCCCATTGGCGCGAAGCGAACGCCTGTTCCGTATCGGCGCCACCATGGAGGCGCTGTATGTGGCGCGTGAAGGTGCGTTCAAGACCGTTGCCATCAGCGACGATGGCGAAGAACAGATCATCGGCTTCCATCTTCCCGGCGAATTGATCGGCCTGGATGCCTTGGGCAGCGGCAAGCACCGCTGCGAGGCCGAAGCGCTGGGCCCGGCGCTGGTATGCGAAGTGCCATTGGATGCGCTGGACGACGCCACCCGCGCCGTGCCCGGCCTGCAAGCGCAATTGCTGCGCGTGATCGGGCGCAGTGTCGGGCGCGATCAGGACCATCTGGAAATCCTCGGCCGCAGGCAAGCACAGGAGCGCATCGCGATGTTCCTGCACGGCCTGTCCGAGCGTTACCAGCAGCTGGGCCATTCCAGCAGCGAGTTCAGCCTGCCGATGAGCCGGGAAGACATCGCACGCTATCTGGGCCTTGTCATCGAAACCGTCAGCCGCGGCTTTACCCGCCTGCAGGACGACGGCCTCATCAAGGTGCGGGGCCGCCAGTTGCGCATCCTCGATCCTGCTGGCCTGAGCACGATGGCGCACAACAGCATCGAGACCGGGCAAAGTCGCTCCGGCGTCGCCTGACAGACACCTTTAAGGTTGCCATGTCGAATCATTCAGCTGCCTTCTCCGCCCTGCTCCTGATCGCCATCGCCCCCGCTTCACACGCACAGACTGCCGCGTCGCCACCGGAAACCTGCGCCGGCATCGCTCCGGACATCGAGCGCC
>JAEXRB010000368.1 GCA_023438325.1 Pseudomonadota bacterium
GCACTGAGCTTGACGGCTTCGAGCGGGCTCTTGCTGGTGGGGGGATGAATGAGCCAGGTTGCCTTTCCACCTTCTTGTGCGCAAAGCACGCCGGCGGTGAGCAGGACTTCGAGGATCGTCTCCGGCGCTTTCGGGATACCGGGGAGCTGGTCGGCCTCGAGCAGCTTGCGGACATCGTCGGCGGCGCTGGGCCACACGAGGAACATGCCGTCGGTGCCGTGCCAAACCCGGGACTTGTCCGCATTCGGCGTCCAGCTCGCATTGGCGGTGACCAGACGGCGCAGCGCGTCGACGAGATAGCGTTCGAGATGAGAGCCAAGTTGGGGCTTCCCGTAGCGCTCCGCGCTGGCCAGCAAGAAGCGGTCGATGACCAGTGCCAGCGCACGCCGAACCAAGGTCTCCAACACGTTGTGATCGCGGTAGATCGGAAGGCCGGCGATCGTGGCGAGCAGGTGAGGGACGATCTGCGTGTTGCCACTGGCGAGATCCTGCAGTACCTCTGCAGCGACGACATGCGGCAGTGCGAACAGTCCAAGCGATCGGCTTTCGAGCGCGTTCGGCCGCCACTTCAGGAAGTAGCGCGCAACGTGGTGAGCCTTGAGCCAGTCGGTCAGCGGTCCGAGATAGGGCGACCATTCGTTGCCCGCCTCATCCGTGACGATGAGGTGGCTGAGCGGGCGGTGCACCTCGCAGCACAGTCCCGCGATGAAGGTGGCCTGGCGCCAACGTGGTTCGAGGTTGCGCCGCTCGGTGATGGTGGCCCGCCCGGAAAAGATGTGGGCATCGGTGCCCTGGAGTGCGTAGAACGCGGTCTCCAGGCCGATGCGAAGCAGGCCGCCGGGGGCGTTGAAGTAGTTGTCGGCGGTGCAGGGCAGCAGGTGAACGAAGCCGGCGTAGCGCCGAAGCAGCGGACGCACCGACTGCTCGAAATCGGCGCGATCCATCCCGAAGCACAGCTTGATCCGGTCGATCAGCTCGTGATGCGCGTCGAGCAGCGCGTCGATCTCGAGTGCGGGGATGCCCGGGTCGACGGACGGATAACGAAACGCTGGGGAATGCGCTCCGTTGCCGGAGGGCGGGCTGGTCGAATCGACGGACATCGGGCTGGACGCTCACAACATGGGAAACCACATCGTGCGTTTCGCAGCCCTGGCTGCCCACTTGAAATTACCGGCTGATCAGCTCGAATTCGCCACTGGCTGATTGCCCACGGGTTCGTACCAGAGCGACCTGATCCACAACATCTGGGCGACGCAGGGCAGTGGACGCACGGGATAGCTCGCCTGGATGCGCGGATCCTTCGTATAGCGCTTGAGCAGCTTGCAGAAAGGGCATTCGTGGTTGGTCATCGGCGCGAGACTGAGGCTGGTCAGGTATTCGCTCTGGCATTCGGGGCAGGTGAACACCGAGAAGCTGCGACCCGTGACGAACCAGCGGCCCGTCGTGTGGGCGACGAGATCGAAAGCGCGGTCGAAGGTGATGCGGGGCGCTGTCTTGCAGGCCGCGGCGTAGTGGCGGTAGGCGGCGATCAGGGCGTTGGGGGGATCGATGCCGCGGGCGGCCAAGCGCCGGAAGAGCACCACGACGATCGAGGCCTCGGTGCGGCACAGCAAATTGGCGGTGTGGTACCACTCGCGAGAATCCGGGTGGCGCCCACGGCGTGGGCCGCTCAAGGGGTGGCGGAAGAGGTGCTGCAACTGGCTGGGCGAGAGGCCTGTCAGCAGTTGCATGGTGCGAATCCGGGCGCCGAGTTCCGCACATTCGGTCGCCAGGGCGAGCGCGCGGATGTGGCGCTGTGCGTGAAGCAGATTGCGCTCGTGGTTCATTCGGATCGTTGCTCGCCACAGGGATGGGGCGAAACGGGCGACGTGACCTCGTTCGGGCGTGCCGGTCGGCTCGGCTGGGGCGGGTGTGCCAGGAGCATCGCGTTGGCGAGCTGTGGCGGCCAGGAGAGCACCTGGATCAGGTCGGTGCGTGGCGGAAACAGGCACTCGTCACCGAGATGCGCCACGAGCATCAGGATCTCCTGGTAGGCCAGCGTGGCGAGGAATTCAGCCTGGTCTGCGTCGAGTCCGAATCGGCTGCAAGCGATCGCGTGATCGCGCTTTACGCATTCGGCGATCAAGAGGAGCATGTTCAGATTCGCGATCTGCACATGCGAGAGTTCGAGTCGACCCATCGCATTCTCCACGCAGTCTTTGAAAAGACACGCAGTCGAATGCCAATTTCATCGTCAGGAAGATGAGCCGCCAAGCGAATGCGTCGTTGGAATCGAGGCTATTCGGTAGGCGTCGGGGCGGTCAACGGTCGCCGCTGGCGGCGATACGCAAAACACGTGGGCGGCGGTTATTGCGTACAGACCTCATTATCTTGTCATGAAATCGACGCCTATGCGGCCAAGCGTGGGGCAATTGCCGGTTCTGGCAATTTTGGAGCATGACCGAATTACCGGCATTTTCAAATGAGGGATATCAAGCGGGTGCCTACTATGAGTGACGTTCTGCCCGATGAAAAAAGGCGCCCACGAAGCGGTGCCGTCAGGCAGCAGGCACCGAAGGGGCAACCCCCTCCGGTGTGCTGGTCAGTTGAGATCGTCCGAGCTCGAAACTTGCCCGTGACGCGGGCTTCTAGGCCGGTCGGATGATCTGGCGCATCGTCTGCTCCCAGTCCCCGGTGAAGACGATCACCGTGCCGGGGAAGTTGCTCGCGTTCGCCCATTCGGGATGGTCATCCACCAGGAAATCCTGCTCCGTGCCGACAGCGCCCTTGTCGGGCGTGATGATGATGCGGTCATCAAGGGACGGAAAATGCCGCCGGGCCCACAGCAGCTTCTCGGTGGCGGCGTGTGGATTGCTGCGCGGGATCTTGGTCAATGCGAAGACCAGGTGGCCGGCCGTATCCAGGGCAGCCACGGCTTCGGCGGCTCCGGGGATCGGGTCGAGGTCGAGGAAGGCACCTGCGACCCGCTTGAAGTGTGAAGGCTCCATGGCATGTGCCCGCGCGGCGCCCTCGAAGTCGGCGATCACGCCATCCATGTCCACGTAGACGCGGACTTTGTCGGGGTAGTGTCGTATTACCATGTTTTTTGCTCCTGAAATGCTTGGACAGGGCGTGAGAGGGTTCATCCCTCCCTCGCCGAGCACCGTCTATCGGGTCAAGCCGTCTCGGCCAGAGCCTTCCATTCGCGGTTGGACAGCTCGATCAGCTTGCCGCCCAAGACCTCGAATTCCGTGGCTCGGTCGTAGTCCGCCACGTCCTGGCTATACCGCGTCACCGCGTTGACCAGGCCGTAACCGGACAGGTCGCCGCCCTTGATGAGGTGGTTGAGCACGCCATCGCCTTCTTCCTCGCTCAGCGTGTAGCGCTGGCGCAGGACCTCGACCGTTTTCACGGGGCTGGCCTTGAGCTCGATGCCCATCGTCTTCTGCATCTTCAGCGCGATCTTCGTGAAGGTGTCTTCGGACAGCGCCGAGCGGACGACGTCACGCACCTGCAGGAAGAAGGCCTTGTCGTCGGCCTTGAGCGTGTCTTCCTGGAAGATCGTCAGTCCATCGTCGTTGCCCAGGGCGCGCCCGAGGTGCGTCTTGCGGATGGATTGATCGGCGGCGATCATGCCGTTGCTGCACACCAGCCGGTAGATCAGCGGCTGCACGGCCAGCGTGCCGAGGCCGACTTCCGAGTTGGTGACCACGATGCCGGCCTGCACCACATCGCCGACCTGCATCTCGTATTGCAGGCGGGGCAGGACGAACTTGATGTACATCCGTGTTTCCGTCAGCTCCACCGATTCGAAGCTTCCGTCCTTGAACTGACCCAGGATCGGTAGAACGCTTTCGGCAAGGTCGAAGTTGTCGAGGCAGCGATAGCGGTTCGACAACACCGCGCGCACTCGGCCATCAAGCGTGCGCAGCATGGGGCGGGCTTCATCCTGCTGCAGCCACGTGTTCACGTTGCGGTCGAGCAGGGCGGGTTGCTCCGTGCGCATCCGCTCGAAGTAGGCGAGCGGAATCTTCAGCTTGTCGGCCAACTGGCGGCGTGCCAGCGGGGTGACTTCGAAGGGCGCCGGCGTTTCCGGCGCTTCGATCTCCAGCACGGTGTCGCCGTCTTCGCGTGTCGTGTGGTGCACGAGCGTGGAAGGGACAACGTAGTCCTTCTTGCTGTTGAGTTGGCGATCCAGTTCCTGGGCCAAGGCGGAGAGGGAACGTCCACTTTTCATGAGAATCTCCATTCGGAAATGAAAAGCGGGGACGGC
>JAEXRB010000294.1 GCA_023438325.1 Pseudomonadota bacterium
GGTCCATGCTGATGGCAACGGACGTTTCGGCGCTGGAACCTTCGCTGCGAGAGGGCAGGCGCGGCACCGGGACGCTGCTGCCAAACGACATATCGAAAAGGCCGGCTTGCCACGCCACGCCAGCCGCCATGACGGCTGCGGCGGCGGTGCCCAATCCCGCGCTCATCCACCATGGCCGGCGTCGACGCGCCGGTGCGCTGGCGGCGGGATGCAAGGCCCGGCGTGCCTGCGCAAGCACGTTGGCATCCAGCGCAGCCGAAGGTTCGAGCGCGGGCAGGCGGGACAGTACGTCGGCCAGTTCGCGTTCTTGTGGCGTCAGCGGTTCGCGGCTCATGGCCCGAACCTCGTGCGCAGCTTGTCCATGGCGTAGCGCAGGCGGGATTTCACGGTTTCCCGGCCCACGCCGGTGATTTCGCCGATGGCTTCCAGGCTCAGTTCCTGCTCCAGCCGCAGTTGCAGCACGATGCGCTGTTCGTCCGGCAATTGGGCCAGTGCCTGTTGCAGACGGCGTTGCTCCTCGAAGGCGGTGAGGCGGTGCTCGGGCTGTTCGGATTCGTCACCGGGCAAGTGCAGCGGTGAATCATCGTCGTCCATCGATACCTGCGGACGGGCGCGACGGTATTGGTCGATCATCAGGCGTTGCGCGATCTGGTACAGCCAGGTGCTGAACCTGGCATCGGGGCGATAGCGTTCGCGTGCAGCCACCACGCGGCTCCAGGTGTCCTGGAAACACTCATCCGCCGTGGCGCGTGGTGAAATGCCGCGCGCGATGAAGCGGTACAGCGGGCCGCGATGGCGCGCGTACAGCGTCTCGAATGCGGCGATGTCGCCTGCGGCGTAAGCCAGCATCAGTTCCTCGTCGGTGGGTGGGGCGGTCATGCCGGCCGATTTCCGTGCAGGCCGGCCGGAGGCGTGATGTTCATCAAGATGAGGCGCGCTGCCGCAGATTCAACGCGGCAAAGGGCGATTCGGGGTGATGCCTGCATCAAGGCCATTGCAGCGCGCCATCGATCACGGTGTGGCAACCGCCGCCGGTCCAGATGGCGCCATCGGCATCGATGCGTACGGAAAGGTGTGCGTCGTGGCCCATTTCACGGCCCTGACTGACTTCATAGCCGCAGGCGAGCGGATCGGTCGGGGCGGTTTGCGCGATGCAGGCCGCGATCAGGCCGTTGGCGGCGCCGGAGGCGGGGTCTTCGATGATGCCGGCCCCGGCCGGAAAGGCACGCACGGCAAGGCCATTGCCTTCGCGGGCATAAAGGCACAGGCCCATGCTGTCGCTGAGGCGAGCCAGTTCGGCGATGCGCTCGTGCGCGGGGCGCCAGCTGCGCAACGCGGCGACATCGGCCAGTTCGGCCAGCCACCAGCGCCGACCGCCGTCGATCAGCACTGCGCCAAGGCTTCCGATGACATGGCCTTCGAGCAGGGGGGCGATGCGCGAGGCGGCTGCCGCGCCGGCTTCGACGATGCGGGCCGGTGGTGCTTGCACCAATATGCGGCGGTTCGAACCTTCCACTTCCACCCGAAGCGGCAAGGTGCCGGCACCACATTCCTGCCAAAGCAGGCCATCGCGCGGCGTGCACAGGCCGCATTCCAGCACTGCATGCGCGCTGCCGACGCTCGGGTGTCCGGCAAAGGGGATTTCCTTGTGCGGCGTGAACATGCGCACCCGATAGCTGCCTTGCGCGGTCTGCGCAGGCAGCAGGAAGGTGGTTTCCACCAGGTTGGTCCAGCGCGCGATGCGCTGCATCGTCGTGGCATCCAGGCCTTCGCCGTTCACCACTACGCCGAGCGGATTGCCGCCGCCGAAGCTGGCGGGAAACACATCGAGCTGAAGGAAGCGGGATCGGTGCATGGCGGCGTCACGGGCGGGCTGGTGCGCAGGGTATAGCGCGACGCGGCGCGGACAAAGCCCCGGGCATTGCGACCTTTGATCATGCTGCCTGCAGGCACGCTGCTGTTTCGCGGAGTGCGCGGCGCCCGGGATGACATTCCCCGCCCTGCCGACAGGCGGGGAATGTCGCTGCGGGTCAGTTTGACTCGAAGCCGTCGGCAAACAGGAGGCTGCCGATGGCGCCGTTGTCGCTGGCGGCCCGTTCCACGGCACCGATGTCGCAGCCTGCGCCTTGCGGGCGGGAGATGCCGCGCTGGTCGGTTTCCGCGCAATCGTCGTCCGTGCCTACGTCGATGGCAGGACTATCGGCTGCGGGCAGCAGGGTGGGCGTTGCTCCGCCGTTGTTGGCCAGCGATGCGAGTTTCGGGTTGGCATCGACGACGCCCAGTCCGCAGATCGCACCCACGGGGCAACCGCCGGCGATCAGGCTGTCGCGAATGGCGGGCTGGGCCGACCAGTTGCAGATTTCCATGTGTCCACATTCGCCGGCTTCTTCCGGCAGACTGAATGTGCCGCCCCACAGGATGACGTTGCCGAGCATCGGCTCGCTGCTGCCGCCGGAACGGCCATCGTTTTTCATCGAAGCCGCATCGGATCGATCCTGGTTGGCGTAGAAGGTGACATGGTTCAGCACCGGGCTGCTGCGGCCGGTGTGGCTGCCATCGTTGATCATTGCCGTGGCCCAGTTGTCGACGAAGGTGACATTGGTCAGCGTCGGACTGCTGTCGCCGCCGTTATTGCCCGCGTTGTACATCCCGCCGCCGCCAAGCCACGAAGAGCCACTGAGGAAGGTCACGTTGACCAGTGTCGGATTGGCCCGTCCGCCGTTGTTGCCTGCGTTGTAGATGCCGGCGCCTGAATCGGCCAGGTTGGCGCTGAACAGCAGGTTGCGCAGTGTCGGGCTGCATTCGCGGCCACTGCTGTTGCCCTTGCAATAAAGGCCACCGCCACTGATGTCCCAGCCTGCGGCGGCGGTGATGGCGAAACCGTCCAGCACGGTATTGGCCATGATGTTGCCGGCGGCCGTGGTGCCGTCCATGAGCACGATGCGCTTGCTGTTGGTGCCGATCCTGTCTGTGTAATTGACCACGACGCCGTTGGCATCGGTGATGTCGTTGCCATCGATGTCGCCCGACAGCACGGTGCGATGGGCGGCAGGGTCGCGCTGAGCGAGCGTGGCTTCGGTGCCGTTGAAACCGCCGTAGACGCGCTGGCCGGGGCGGATGCTGAAGCTGGCAGTGATGTCGCCGGCATTGCCGGGCTTGTAGATGCCGCGTGCGACGCGGATTTCACCGCAATTGGCATTGGCGAGTGCGCTTTGCAGGCTTGCGTAGGCATTGGCCCAGCTGGTGCCGTTGTTGCTGCCGCTGGCGTCGTGTTTGACGTAGCAGGCTGGAGCTTCCACTTCCACCGCGCCGATATCGCAACGAGTGCCTTGCGCGCGCGGTACACCGCGCTGATCTTCGGTCAGGCACCAGGCGCTGTTGGCTGTGTTGATGGCCGAACTGCCGGTGTTGGGCTTCATGGTGCGCGAGAAACCGCCGTTGTCGGCCAGCGCGCCCAGCGCAGGGTTGCCGGTGAGGAGGCCTGAGCAGGTCGATGCGGTCGGGCAACCTCCGGCGACGATGCTGTCCTGAATCACCGGTTCGGCACCTTGGTTGAACACCTCCGGCCCGCTTTGGGTGGCGGAGTTGCCCCACAGGATCGAGTTGCGCATGGTCGGGCCGGATTTTTCCAGATTGCTGGAACTGCCCCAGTTGCAGATCGCACCGCCATTGCTGGCGGTATTGCCGCTGAAAGTGACGTGGCTCAGCAGCATCCGGCCATCGCCGGTGCTTCCGGTTTCGTTGTAGATCGCGCCACCGTTGGAGCTTGCGGTGTTGCCGGAGAACGTGGCATTGGTGATGAATGCGCGCGCGGTGCCGCTGCTGGAGGCATTGTTGTAGATGGCACCGCCATACGTGCTGGAGTTGCCGCTGAAGCCCACACGATCCAGCACGGGGCTGCTGTTGCCTTGCCGGCCATTGTTGTAGATGGCGCCGCCGTAGCTGTCAGACACGTTGCCGGTGAATGACACTTCCAGCAAATCCGGGTTGGCATGGCCGGCGGGGTTGCCGTTGTTGTACATCGCGCCGCCATAGGTGCCGGCATGGTTGGCGCTGAAGTGCACGCGATGCAGGCGTGGCCGGGCGATGCCGCCTGTGGTGGCCACCACGGCCATTGCGGCGCCATAACGGCCTCGATTGCCGCTGAAGGTTAGTTGGCGCAACGTCGGGCTGCATTCGTGCCCGGTGTTGCTGGCGCGGCAGAACAACCCACCGCCCAGATCGTAGTGATCCGAGATGCTGCCGTTGGCATGGCCGGAGGTGATGACCACGCCATCGAGCACGGTGGTGCGGGTGATCGGGCCCAACGCGGTGCCGCCGTCCATGCTGACGACGTGGTAGCTGTTGCCGTATCGGTTGCCGGCGGGATTGGTGACGATGCCATCGGCATCCGTGGTGTCGTA
>JAEXRB010000027.1 GCA_023438325.1 Pseudomonadota bacterium
ACTTCGACCCGCGTTCGGATCGGCTCAACACCGAGAGTGCGGTGGTGGTCCACGATGCCGCTTTCGCCCGCGCGCTGGCCGAGGAAATCCTTGCCGATACCGCGCCGGAAAATGCCTGGGTGATCGCCCCGCGTCCCAAACCGCCGGTGTTGTCGGGGCTCAACTACAGTCTTGGCAAGGCTTTCGAGGCACTGCCGTTGTTCGATATCTGGCCGTTCCGCTACGCCACCAGCTGGGAAATGAAGCCCGGTTGCGCGCCGGTGCCGCGTGATGATCCGGGTTTTGCCGAGTGCTACACCCCGGTTGGCGACTTCCCGGAAGTGGACGTGCCGCTCAAGTCCATCTACACCCGCGTGCTGACCGCGTTCGGAGCGGGACTGGCGCCGATCCTCTAGCAATTGACGCTCTCGCACCGGCTTCGCTAGGCTGCGCCTTTCACGCCACTTTGCAGGACACCTCCATGCCTCTGAGCATCACGTTCGAACTGAGCGATCAGGACATCGAACACTTCGTCGCAGCCCAGCGCCAAGCCACCGAAGCTGCTGGAAACAAGAGCACGGAGGAAATCATCGCGGCGGGTGCAGCCCTGCTGATCGAAGCGCAGAAGGCGCAGGTGCCCGACTTCATCGCCCAGCGCCTGGCCAAGCTCGACAACCTGATCGCGATGGTGCGCGACGATGGCTGGCACTTGCCGGAAGAAGACTGCAAGCGCGTGCTCGCGGCACTGGTGTATTTCGCCGATCCAGCCGACGTGATTCCCGACACGGTGCCCGTGCTGGGTTATCTGGACGACGCGATCATGATCGAGTTGTGTGTGCGCGACCTCAAGCACGAGATCGATTCCTACGACGACTTCTGCGACTACCGCGAATCCGAAGCCCACCGTCTGGGAATGAACCCGGCCGATGTCGGTCGCGCCGCGTGGCTGGAATCGCGCCGCGAAGAACTGATCAACCGCATGCACAGCCGCCGCGAGCGCGATTTCGGCACCGGTTACGGCGCCTCCAGTGGTTATGCGAGCAAGCGCAACTACGCAATGGCGAGCTGGCGCCCGGGCATCTTCCGCGCACGCTGATGGCCGACATCTTTTTCCAACGCGCGCCGCTGGAGGCGCTCAATGCCAGCGGCGCCCGATCGCTGGTGGCGCATCTTGGCATCCAGATCATCGAGCAGGGTGAAGACTTCCTGCGCGGCACGATGCCGGTGGATCAGCGCACCCATCAGCCATTCGGTCTGCTGCATGGCGGTGCTTCGGTGGCCTTGGCCGAAACCCTCGGCAGCCTTGCCGGCAATCTGTGCCTGGATCCGGCGGTGTCGATGGCGGTAGGGCTGGAGATTTCAGCCAATCACATCCGCTCGGTCACCGAAGGCGTGGTCACCGGCACTGCGCGCCCCTTGCATGTGGGCCGCAACACCCAGGTCTGGGACATCCGCATCGACGATGAGGCGGGCCGTCTGGTCTGCGTTTCGCGTCTGACACTGGCGGTGGTGCCGCGTCGAGGCTGAATTGATCGCCGCATCCGCTGTTGCAACGCAGCCACGGCGTCGGGCAATTGGATAGACTGCTCCAACCGGATCGGTGATCGTATGCCGATCCTTCTTTCCCGAGCATGCATTCCGAGGTGCCTGTGTCGATGCAACGCGACCTGCTGCGACCCGCCCGGTACGCCCTGCGCGTGCCCTTGCTGCTGCTGCACATCGTTTTCGGGCTGCCGGTGACGCTGGCCCTCATCAACCGTTTCACCGCGCGCTGGACGCTCGATGGCGAGCGCGTGGATCACCGCGCCATCCGCTGGTGGTCCGGCCTTTTGATGCGCATCTTCGGTTTTCGCGTGCGGCGCTACGGGCAATCGTTGCGCGGCGCGCATTTGCTCGTGGCGAACCATGTTTCGTGGATCGACATCGAACTGGTGCACAGCCAGCGCGCGGTCGGTTTCGTGGCCAAGGCCGAGATCAGCCGCTGGCCGCTGGTGGGCTGGCTCGCCAAGCGCGGCGGCACCATCTATCACGAACGCGGCAGCAATGCCTCGCTCAACGGCGTGCTCGACATGATGGTGGGCCGGCTCGACGCCGGACAGGCCGTCGGGGTTTTTCCCGAAGGCGGGACCACCGCCGGCGATGCGGTGCGCACCTTCCATGCCCGCATCTTCCAGGCCGCGTTCGAGGCGCAGGTGCCGGTGCAACCGGTGGCGTTGCGCTACGGCGAGGGTGGCAGTGCCCAGACCATCGTCGCGTTCCAGCGCGGCGAGAACTTCCTGCAGAACTTCCTGCGATTGCTCGGTGAGCCTTCGCGCGTGGCCGAAGTGCATTTTCTCGCGCCGATCCAGCCGGGCGAAGAAGGTCGCCGCCGGGTGGCTGAAGAAGCGCGTGAACGCATCGTGGAAGCGATGGCGTCATGACGCCGGACCCGGCGACCTTCCAGCCACCGGCGTGGCTGCGCAACCGGCATGTGCAATCGGTGCTGGCGTCCAGCCGCCTGCGCAAGTTCGCCGCGCGGCGTGCCGCCACGCGTCTGGAAAACGAGGCGCAGGAGCTGATCCTGGAGTGTGGTCAGGGCGTGCGCTTGCAGGGTTTTCTCACCCGCCAGACGGCACGGCCTCAAGCGCATGCCTTGGTGGTGTTGCTGCATGGCTGGGAAGGGCGGGTCGATTCCAATTACGTGTTGCACACCGGTGCGCGCCTGCTCGAAGCCGGCTTCGACGTGTTCCGTCTGCACTTCCGCGATCACGGCGATACCCATGCGCTCAACCCCGGTCTGTTTCATTCCTGCCTGATCGACGAAGTGGTGGGCGGCATCGCCGATCTTTGCCGTCGCGTGCCACATCGAACGCTGTGCGTGGCCGGTTATTCGCTTGGCGGCAATTTCGCCCTGCGCGTGGCCTTGCGCGCACCGGATGCCGGATTCGATCTCGCGCACGCCGTCGCCGTATGCCCGCTGATCGATCCGCACTCGGGCCTGGCCGCGATCGAATCGGCGCCGTGGTTCTACGAAAAATATTTCATGCTCAAGTGGGGCAAATCCTTGCGCCGCAAGCAGGCCCTGTATCCGGAACAATTCGATTTCAGTTGGCGCGAACTGCATACCGGAGTGCGCGAGCTGACCCGCACCCTGGTCGAGCGCCACACCGATTTTGGTACGGTGGATGCGTATCTGGATGGATATTCCATCGCCGGCCAGCGTCTGGCCGGCTTGCAGGTGCCGGTCAGCATCCTCACCGCCGCCGATGATCCGATCATCCCGGTGGAAACATTCCACAGCCTGCAGCTTCCGCCCAGCGCCTACCTGCGCATCGCCGATTTCGGTGGCCACTGCGGCTTCATCCAGGATTACCGTCTCAACGGTTTCGCCGAAGGCTGGATCACCGCGCGGCTGGCCGAAGTGTGTGGCGGCACGGCGACGGCGTGAGGCCATCGAGAGGCAACCTGCCGTATCGCTGGCGCATTGCCGATACCCTATGCGCCTTCGTCCGAACCGGAGTCATTCCCGATGAAAATCCACAGCGACAGCTTTGCCCATCGCGGCCCGATGCCTGCCGAATTGGCGTTCGGCAAGCGCGGTGATGCAGGTGAGCCCTGCGTGCTTTCGGCCAATCGCAACCCGCATCTGGCATGGCGCGAGGTGCCCGAGGCGACGGCCTCGTTCGCGCTCGTGTGCATCGACCCGGATGCACCCACGCGCGCGGATGACGTGAACCAGCCCGGTCGCACCGTGCCAGCCGATTTGCCCCGAGCCGAATTCGTGCACTGGGCGATGATCGATCTGCCCGCCGATTTGCGCGAGATTGCTGCCGGCGCGCTTTCCGATGGCATCGTGGCGCGCGGCAAACCCGCTGCGCCCGGCCCCGCCGGCGCACGCCAGGGCGTCAACGACTACACCGGCTGGTTTGCCGGCGATGCCGACATGGCCGGGCAATACCATGGTTACGATGGCCCTTGCCCACCCTTCAACGACGCCATCGCGCATCGTTATTTCTTCCGTCTTTTCGCACTCGATGTCGAAAAGCTCGACGTGCCCGATGACTTCAGCGCAGGGCACGTACTGAGCGCGATCCAGGGCCATGTGCTGGCCGAAGCGCTGGTGTACGGCGTCTACAGCCTCAATCCCGAGGTGGCCTGAGCGATGGCGCGCATCGTGAAGCGGTATCGCTCCGGGCGATTCATCGCGTCGTTGCTCACTGTGGTGGGCCGGGCGGGCGTGGGCTTGGGACTTGCCTTTACCGTCTATTCGCTGGCAACGCTGAGCCCGGGAGGAGTGGTCAATTTGCTACTCGTTCCAGGGGCGTTGTCTTGCTTGTTGATCGGCCAGATCGGTCGCGCCGTGTTCGACATGGCCGAACGCGACAACGGCACCGGCGGTTGAAGCCCACATGGATTTCCTCCACATCCTGATCCTGGCCCTGCTCCAGGCGTTGACCGAGTTCCTGCCCATTTCCAGCTCCGGCCATCTGGTGCTCGCGAGCGAATTGTTCGGTTGGGACTACCAGGGCCTGAGCTTCGATCTGGCCTTGCATTTCGGCACCTTGCTCGCGGTGCTGGTGTATTTCCGCCGCGACGTGTGGGAACTGATCCGCGCCACCCTGGCCTGGCGACCCGGCCAGCGTTTCACACCCACCCAGCGTCTGGCCTTCGGCATCGCCCTGGCGACGATTCCCGCCGGGCTGGCGGGTATGGCATTGGGTGATGCCGGGGCGATGTTGCTGCGGCATCCGGTTTCGATCGCGATCAACCTGATCGTGTTCGGCGTGCTGCTGTGGCTGGCCGATCGTCATTCGCGCCGCGTGCATGCACGGCTGCCGCTGGCGGTGGACGCGCCACCGGGAGAAACCTTCGCGAAGGTTTCGCTGGGGCGCGCGGTGTTGATCGGCTGCGCCCAGACGCTCGCCTTGATGCCCGGCGTGTCGCGCTCCGGCGCCACCATGACCGCGGGCCTGTTCCTCGGGCTGGATCGCGCCCAGGCTGCACGCTATTCCTTCCTGCTGTCGATCCCGGTGATGGTGCTCGCCACCACGCACGCGATCTGGGAAACCCGCCACACGCCGCTCGCCGGTGTCGGCGACATGCTGCTCGGTGCCGCCATCGCGGCCATCGCCGGCTGGTTCGTCATCCACTTCTTCCTCGGCGTCATCCGCCGCATCGGTACCGTGCCGTTCGTGATCTATCGTGTGCTGCTCGGCGTGTTCGTGCTGGTTTGGTACTTCTTCTGAGGTTCGGGCACCGGGAAGGAACCTGCACGCCATGCAGATGAAAAAAATTGCGGAACACATCGGAGTGCACGGCTGGAGTTGCCTGCATGTCGCTCCGACCGGAACCATCACTTCCCTTGGCAGATAGGCTATGAAGGCATGTCGGTGCGCGAGTCCCTGGGCATCGTGGAATGAGGCGGGATTTTTGCCCGCAAGCGCGCCACTACCGCCGCTTCCAGCCCGCCCTCTGAGGTCCGCAACCGGTCCAGCTCCGCGCGATTCCAGTCCGCCGCGATGCGGCCATCGAGCAGCAGTACCGCGCGGTCGAGGAAACGTTCGGCCACATCCAGACCATGCGTGGCGAGCAGCACGGTGGTGCCGGTGTCGGCGCGTTCGCGCAGGATGGTTTTGAGTTGGAAGGCGGCGAGCGGATCCAGCCCGTTCAGCACTTCATCGAGCAGCAGCAAGGGCGGCGTGCCGAGCAGGGCGAGCACGACAGCCAGTTTCTGTCGCGTTCCGAGGGAATACTCGGCCACTTCGCGCTCCAGCCAAGGTGAAAGGCCGAGCGCGTCCGCCAGAGAAAGGCCTTGCGCGATGGCACCTTCACCGAGTTGGCGAAGATCGGCGATGAGTTCGATGCACTGATGTCCGCGCAGCACGCCGGGCAAGGTGTTCGGATCGATGGCGTAGCCGAGTTTGGTGCGTGCGACAAGAGGATGGGCGCGAGGATCGATGCCATCGATGGCGACTTGCCCTGCGCAGGCGATCAATCCGGCGCAGGCCCGCATCAGACTGCTTTTGCCTGAACCGTTCGGGCCGATCAGCCCCACCAGTTCGCCGGCAGCGATGGAGAGATCCACGCCGCGCAGCACGTCGACAGCGCCATAGGCAAGATGGATGTCGCAAAGCAGAAGCCGGGCCGTCATGGTCGTAGTCCTCGAAACAAAAGGCGCAGGCACAGTGCCAGCCACAGCAACGCGACCAAGGGCGCGAACGCCTGCCACAGGGCGCCGAGCAAGGTCACCTGCAGGGTGAAGGCCAATGCGATGCGCGAGGCTGTGCGGCGCAATGCCAGCGTGCACAGGGCTTGCAACAACGCCAATGCGAACAAGACAAAGCCGATCCATGGCGCCACATGCACTGCGCCGAGGGCAGCCAATGCCAAGCCGGCGGCGCTCGCGCCGACAGCGGCCAGAGCGAGGGGAACGAGCAGCCCGGAGCACCAGAATCGTGCTGATGCAGGTTGCGCGGCGAGCCAGCGCTCAGCATGTAGCAGCACGCCCAGGCTTCGTTGCCACGCCGCCAAATACGCAGCCAGCGACAAGCCGGTTGCCAAGGCAATTCCTGCCGCAAGCGCACTTGCACCGACCGGAATGAGCAACAGCATCCACAGCCCGTGACGCAACGCGCGCGGGCCGAATCCGGCCAATGCTTCGCGTGCCTGCCAACGCCACAAGCGGCCGCGAGGGAGGCGGCGCGGTGCTGCCCGGGTGTCATCGGTTTGCGGTTTCGTCGGGATCACCGCGTGCAACGGAAACCCTTTCGCCCAGAGCACGCCGGCGACGGAGGCCAGTGCGAGCATCAGCACGAGCCAGAGCCACGCCGCCCACGGCAGCGCCATCAGACCGAACAGCAACGCGCCAGCCAGGGCATGAGGCCAGACGCCGCACAACACCACGCGCCCGCGTTCGCGCGCCTGTACGCGGACAGCGATCGGTTGCGCGGCAAGCCAGCCGCCGGCATCACGCGCTTGCCAGTGATGCAGGCGCAGACGCAACTGCATGGCAATCAAGCCGCCCCACGCCAACAGCCACGCCCCGGGTGAAGCGCGCGTCAATGCCAGCAAGCCTTCCGACAGATCGCGTCGCCCGGCCAGAAAAAACAGGGCCATGATGGCCAGCGCCGAAACGATCGCGGCGTGGAACACGGTTTCGCCCGGCGCTTGCCGCCAGCGTGCGAGCCGATTGCGCCACAGGTAGCGGCGTTGGGCGAGATAGGGATCGAAAGGCGAAGGCGTCATTGGATCAACGCAGACAGATCATTGCGCGAGTGGTTCCGATGGATGCGCGATGCGGTCAGCCTCACCACAGGGCAGGCGACGGAAAACCGAGGCGATATAGGCCGATCGAGAGCGCGCCGATCAGGAAAAGCACGGCGCCCATGAGCGCGATTCGGCGGCCACGCTTCACGGCGAGCAGCGATGCCACGGGAATCACGAATGCGGCAACCAGCACAAGAAATACCAAAAGTTCCGATCCGAGCTGCCAGTTCGCCACGCACCATCGTGCCAAGGCAGCGCTGGCATAGCCGGTAGCAGCAACGCCCACGACGAAATAAAGAAAATCCGTCGATCCGATGATGAAAGAATCAATCGGCTGCCTGTGCGGTTCATCGGGAAGATCATGCGGGGGCATGGTGCGAGGCTCGTACTTGATGGATGTGGGATGCGCCGATGGGATCGGATTGTTCCTTGGCTGTCTACAATCGCCGTGCTCGTATTTTCCATGGAGTCGCCATGCCCGCGTCGTTTGCTCCTCGTCATGTGCTTCACGCGATCTTGCTGCTGGCCATGATGCCGGCGTTGGCCGATGAAACGCCGCGTTTGTCCGAAGCTGCGACGATGGCGCAGGCCGGGATGGTGGATATTCGCGCGATGGTGCCGGACATCTCGCAGGACATCCGCTACTTCGGCAGCAACAACTTCGTTGGCGCCAAGGTGGACGGATACGAAGCGCCGCGCTGCTGGCTCAAGCGCGAGGCGGCCGAGGCCCTGGCGCGGGTGGAAGCGGCATTGCGGCAGAAGCACCAGCGCCTGCGCATCCACGATTGCTATCGCCCGGCACGGGCCGTGGCGCACTTCATGCGCTGGCTCGACGATGCCGGCGACTTGCGCACCAAACCCGCGTATTACCCGGAGCTCGAAAAAGCCCAATTGCGTGGTGTCTACATCGCGCCGCAATCAGGGCACAGTCGTGGTGCCGTGGTGGATCTGACGCTGCTGCAATGCGACCGGCATGATGCGGCGTGCACGCCACTGGACATGGGTACCAAGTACGATTTCTTCGGCATGCTGGCACATACCGATTCACCGCAAGCCAGCGCCATCCAGCGCGCCAACCGTCACGCCTTGCGCGACGCGATGGCGGCGCAGGGTTTTGTCAATTTGCCGGAAGAGTGGTGGCATTTCCGCCTCGATCCCGAGCCCGCACCCACTGAGTACTACGACATTCCCGTGAGCCATTCCGATGCCAGTACGCCCGACGCCGCGATCGATCGCCTGATGCAGCGTTACGACGGCGATGTGCCCGGCGCGTCGCTGCTGGTGATCAAGGATGGCGTGGTGCGGGTGAAGCGCGGATTCGGCCGCAGCGATCTGGGCGGCGACATCCAGGCCGATTCGCGCACCAATTACCGTCTGGCATCGATCAGCAAGCAGTTCACCGCCTCGGCGGTGCTGTTGCTGATGCAGGATGGCGCGCTTGCGCTCGACGATCCACTCAAACGCTGGCTGCCTTCTTTGCCGGCCGCGGCCGATGCCATCAGCCTGCGCCACCTGCTCACCCACACCTCGGGTTTGCTGGATTACGAAGATCTGATGCGCGAACCGCATGCCGGGCAGATTCGCGATGCCGGCGTGCTGGCCTTGCTGGAAAAAGAAGACCGCCTTTACTTTCCGGCCGGCAGCCGATATCGCTACAGCAACAGCGGCTATGCCTTGCTGGCATTGGTGGTGGAGCGTGCTTCGGGGCTGAGTTTCCCAGAGTTCCTGCACGCTCGCATCTTCGCGCCCCTGGGCATGGCCAACACCTTGGCGCGCATCGACGAAGGCCCGGCGGTGCCGTACCGCGCGTTCGGCTACAGCGAGAGCGGAACCGGCTGGCAATACACCGATCAAAGTTCTACCAGCGCGGTGCTGGGCGATGGCGGGATCTACTCCAGCATCGACGATCTGGCGCGCTGGGATGCGGCGCTGTACGACGCGCGCCTGCTCAGCGACGCCAGCCGCGCCCTGGCATTCGGACAGCAGACGCCGGCCAGCGATGAACTGGAGGCTGCGCCGTATTTCTACGGCTTCGGTTGGCGCGTGGCTGCGGATGGGCGTCGCGTCTGGCATACCGGCGAGAGCATCGGGTTTCGCAACGCGATGCTGCGCTGGCCTGCGCAGCGCCTGACCGTTGCGGTGCTGAGCAACCGCAACGAGCCTTCGCCTTACTCGCTGGCGCTGGAAATTAGCGCCTTGTTCCTGCCGGACGAATGAAGCGGGAAAACCTTTATCCCTTGGTCGTCGCGAGCTTCCAGCGTGGTGTCAGTGCGGCGCGTGTTTCTGCCGGAACGCCCTCCAGACGCAGGTAGTGGAGCAGCAATGGGCGCAGTTCGTTGTGGCCCGCGCCCGCGCCGCCGGACAAGCGTTCGGAAAGGCGTTCGATCTGCAGGCGGCGACGAAGCTCCCGCGCCTGGGCCGGCGATTCGATGTCGCAGGCGAGTTCCGCCAGTACGGTGCGTTCTTCGGCTTGCTGTTG
>JAEXRB010000308.1 GCA_023438325.1 Pseudomonadota bacterium
GCTTTTGGCATCGGTGTGCGGGAACAGGTACGGCAGCTTTTCGTAGAACGCCAGATCCATGCCGATGATGGCGGTGGCCGGGGCTTCCTGGGTCTTGCCGCGATTGCCCTCGTCCATCAGCGGAATCAGGCGCTTCTTGGCTTCGGGCGCCACCACCCAGGCAACGCGTGCCGGCGAACTGTTGGCAGCGGTCGGCCCCATTCGGGCCAGTTCCCAGATGCGATGCAGTTGTTCGGTGGAAACCGGTTTGTCCAGCCAGGTGTCCTTGGCAAAACCAAAGGTACGTGCGGTGAGGAACAATTGGTCTAGCGCGGCAGCGTCGAGGGGCGAATGGGACATTGTGCAACTCCTTGGGAAAAGAGATAGAAGAAGGGAAAAATCAGGCCAGGTCGAACAATACGGCCTGCGTATCGGATTCGGCGTGCAGCATCAGAACGCCATCGCCCTGAATGGCGGCGCCATCGCCGGTATGCAGCGATACCTCGCCCAGTTGCGCCTGCCCCTGGATGACCTGCACGAAAGCGCGTCGCTGCCCGGACAACACATGGGTCAAATCGCTGCCGGCGGAAAGACGGGTCAGGAAAATGCGTGCGTCCTGATCGATGGACAGGCTGTCGCCCTCGCCATCCGGCGACACCACCTGTTGCCAACGGCCTTCACATGCTTCCGGCGCGAAAGCGCGCTGCGCGTAGGCGGGGGTTTGATCGGCATGCAGCGGATGCAGCCAGATCTGGAGAAAATGCACGGGCTGGGTGGTCGAAGGATTGAATTCGCTGTGCTCGATGCCGCTGCCCGCGCTCATGCGCTGGACTTCGTGGGCGCCGATGGTGGCGAGGTTGCCGAGGGTATCGCGGTGCGCGAGCTGGCCGGCCAGCACGAGGGTGACGATTTCCATGTTCGCGTGCGGATGCGGCGCAAAGCCCTTGCCGGGCGCGACCACGTCCTCGTTGATGACGCGCAGCGCGCCGAAGCCCATGCGGCGTGGTTCGTAGTAGTGCCCGAACGAGAAACTGTGGCGGCTGTCGAGCCACGGCAGTCGGGTGCAACCGCGTTCCTTCGAGGGAATGAGTTGAATGTCCATGCGGTACATTCTAGGAACGCTGATCGCGCGAAATAAGCCGGATTGATGGCAATCTGGTGTTCACTCATATGCAACAATCCATGTCATGGACCATCTTTCCAGCATCCGAACCTTCCTGCGTGTGGCCGAGGTGGAGAACTTCTCCGAGGCCGCGCGCCAGCTTGGCGTGCCCAAGTCGCTGGTCACCCGTCGCATCCGGTATCTGGAGGCCGAACTGGGCACGCCGCTGCTGGTGCGCACCACGCGGCGGGTGCGGCTGACCGAATCGGGCGCGTTGTATCGCCAGCGCGTGGCGGGATTGATCGAGGAACTGGATGCACTCGAAGGCAACCTGTCGGACGAGCAGTTGCAGGTGCGCGGGCTGATGCGGATCAGCTCGCCGACCGCGTTCGGCATTCAGGCGCTGCGACCGCTGCTGGGCGATTTCCTGCGTCAGCATCCGGAGCTGACGGTGGAACTGACCCTCAACGATCAGCCGGTGAATCCGGCCGAGGAAGGCTACGACGTGGCGATCACCGATCGCGATGCGATTTCCGGCCAGTTCCAGGAAGAACCGCTGTTTCGTTTCGATCTGGTCTGTTGCGCCGCGCCCGCCTATCTGGCCGCACGCGGCACGCCGCAGGTACCGGCCGACCTGCGCGAGCATGACTGCATCCAGTACCTCTATCACGAGAGCGGCCACGAATGGCGCTTCGCGCAGGGCGATGAAACCCTGCGTGTGCTGGTGCACCCGCGCCTTTCCAGCAACAGCGGCGCGGTGATGCGTGATGCGGCGCTGGATGGCGAGGGCATTGCCATCCTGCCGTATTTCCTCGTGCGCACCTTGCTGGCCGAGGGACGACTGAAGGAAGTGCTGTCCGGCTATGGATTGCCGCGCAAGATGATGAAGGCGGTCTTGCCGCGGCGTCGCGAAACCGTGCGGCGCAGTCGGCAAATGGTCGAATTCCTGCGCGAAATGCTGGGGCAGGAATGTCCGCAGCGGGGCGCGTTGCGCGCACTCGATGACTGAACCCGAACACCCGCGCCGCGCGCTTGTCCTCAGCGACGGCGCCGCCGGCAACGAAAATCAGGCGCTGGCGCTGGCGAGCGCGCTGACATCGCAGGTCGAAACGATGCGATTGGAATCGCGCGCGCCATGGCGCTGGTGCGCACCGCATCGTTTGCCGGGCGCGACCCATGCATTCGGAACGGCATTCGCGGCACGCTTGCACGCGCCGTGGCCGGATGTCGTCGTCGGCTGTGGACGGCAGGCCGCGCTCGCCACGCGCCTCATGCGCGAAGCCAGTGCCGGTGCGTGTGCTGCGGTGCAGATACTCGATCCGCACATCGATCCCGCACATTTCGATGTTGTTGTCGCTCCCGAGCACGATGGCCTGCGCGCTGCCAACGTCATCACCACACGCGGCGGCCTCAACCGCATCGACGATCTCTGGCTGCAACGCGCACGCGGCGCGTTTCCCGAACTGGCGGCGTTGCCATCACCGCGCTACGCGCTGCTGCTCGGCGGCCCGACGCGGGCGCTGGCGCTGGATCGCGCGTATTGGGAAAGCCTCGTCGCCGACCTCTCCGCGCGCCTTCACGACGAAGGTGCCAGCCTCATGCTGACCAGTTCACGTCGCACGCCCGAGGGGCTGCGCACGCTGGCGCGTGATGCGTTTGCCGATGTTCCGAACCGCCAGTGGCATGGCGATGCCGATGGACCCAACCCGTATGCCGGTTTTCTTGCCTGGGCCGATGCACTGGTGGTGACACCCGATTCGGTCAACATGCTGAGCGAGGCCGCCGCCACGCGCGTTCCGCTGTGGAGCTACGCGCCGCAAAAGTTGCGTGGCAAGGTCGGCCACTTCGTGGCGGCACTGCACGCCAGTGGCCGCCTGCGTTTCCTCGGTGAACCTGCTTCGGAAGACGCGATCACGCCGCTGCGCGAAACCACGCGCGTGGCATGGGAAATCTCCCGGCGTCTGGGCTGGCGCTGATGCGCCGCAAGCGTTGCGCCAGCGCGATCAAATCGCCTTGGCGTGCTCGCGCAGAACGAACTTCTGCACCTTGCCGGTGGAGGTTTTTGGCAACGTGCCGAACACGACGTGCTTGGGCACCTTGAATCGCGCCATGTGTTCACGGCAGAAG
>JAEXRB010000108.1 GCA_023438325.1 Pseudomonadota bacterium
CGCGCGTCGGCACATCGGTGCCGGGCTGGGTCGGGTCGCTGGACAGGGCGGCGGCATCGTTGAGGCCGTCGCCGTCGCTGTCGAAGTGGATGCTGGCCTGATTGCTGATCGTCGCAGCGTGGCTGATCGCCACATCGGCTTGGATCAGGATCGTGACCGAGGCACCGGACGCCAGAGCACCGTTCCAGAACACGCTGTTGCTGGCCGGATCGGTGCTGATGCTGCCGGCGTCGGCACTGGCGCCGACCAGGGTCAGTTGTGCGGGCAGTGCGTCGATGAGTTCGTGGCTGGCCGGGTCGTCGGGCTGATCGCCGTCGCCGATGTTTTCCAGCACGATTTCGTAGATCACCGGCTGGCTGTCGGTGCCGACCTGGACCACGCTCTTGAACGCGACCAGCTGGGCGGTGTGGACGTCGTTGTCGATATTGGTAACCGAAACATCGGCAGGATCGAAGCCGTTGTAGTTGGCATCGGCACTGACGGCCGGGGCGGTGATGATGGTGTACGCGATATCGCCATCGACATCGGTGTCATCCACACCGGTGACGGTGACGGTTTGCCCCGTATTCCAGTTGCCGGCCGTGAAGGTCAGGCTGGCGGGCGACACCGTGCCTTCGGTGGTATCGCTGCTGGACAGAGCGATGTTGACATCGGCACTGGGCTGGTTGGCCAACACCACGGTGAAGGTGTCGCTGCCACCGGCCTCGGTGGTGACCAGGCCGCTGATCGGGGTGACGGTGATGCCGGCCACATCGTTGTCACGGTTGGTGACCGAGGCATCGGCCGGGTCGATGCCGTTGTAGTTGGAATCAGCGCTGACCGCCGGGGCGGTGATGATGGTGTACGCGATATCGCCATCGACCACGCTGTCATCCACGCTGAGCACGTTCACGTGCTGGGCCGTGTTCCAGTTTGCCGGGGTGAAGGTCAGGCTGGTTGGTGACACGGTGCCCTCGGTGGTGTCGCTGCTGCTCAGGCCGATCGTCACGTCGCCAGTGGGCTGGCTGTTCAACACCACGCTGAACTGGTCGACGCCGGGTGTGCCGGTCGGACCCATGCCTTCGGTGGTGACCAGGCCGCTGGTCGGGGAGACGGTGATGCCGGCAATGTCGTCATCGGTGTTCGTCACCGAGACATCGGCGGGATCGAGGCCATCGTAGTTGGCATCGGCGCTGGCCGCGGCGGCGGTGACGATGGTGTACGCCACGTCGCCATCGGCCATGTTGTCGTCGACACCGGTGACGGTGACGGTTTGCGCCGTGTTCCAGTTGGCCGCGGTGAACGTGAGGCTGGCCGGTGCGACCGTGCCTTCGGTGGTGTCGCTGCTGGACAGGCCGATGACGACGTCCGCATTGGGCTGGGTGTCGAGCACCACGGTGAAGCTCGCCGTTCCGCCGGCTTCGGTTGTGATCAGGCCATTGGTCGGGTTGACGCTGATGCCGGCCCCATCGGAATCGGTCTGACGTTCGTAGGCGCCCAAGTCGACGATGGGCGCGGTGCCGAGGCCGGTATCGACCACGCCGGCGTCGTCATGGCGGCGCGGGTTTCCATCCAGATCTTCCATTTCCTCATCGAAGACGCCGTCCTCGTCGATGTCCAGCCAGTTGTCGACGTAGACATCGGCGTTGTTGCCGGCGTCGATCGCGGGACTGCCGGAGGCGAGCCTGTAATCGCCGTTGGCGGCATCGATGAAGCGCGGGTTCAGATCGAGGATATTGGTGCCGCCGGGGTGGCCGCCTTCGATCAGGCTGTGGCGGACGGTGGCCGTTCCCAGCGACGCGCCGCCATTGCCCCACACGATGCTGTTGGCGATGACGATGCCGCCGCTGCCTCCCAGCAGGTTGCCGGGACCGGCCGGATGCCCGCTGATCGTCACATTGTGCAGATGCGTCGTCGAATCGGCAGCACCGACCAGCACCGTTGCATCGGGGGCCTCGTTGCCGATGAACAGGCTGTTGGAGACAAACAGGTCGAAGAAGGCGGATTCCATGTTCACGGCACCCGCGAGTTCGTCGGCCGCGTTGCCTTCGAATCGCGTGCCGGAAATCTGTCCACCGAAGCACTTGATGGCGCCGCCCCGCCGTGCCTGGTTGGCGACGAAGACGTTGTCAAACAGCCGGATCATGATCGACTCGCTGTACAGCGCACCGCCTTCGTCGGCCTGGTTGCCCTGCAGCAGCGATCCGCGCATCCACAGATCGCCGGTGCTGATGGACACCGCGCCGCCGGACGTCGCTGCATTACGTTCGAACCGGCTATCGATGATGCGTAGCGTGTTGCCGCCGTGGTGGATGGCGCCGCCTTGTCCGGTCACCGCGAGGTCGCCGTTGTCGAAGAATCCAACGTCGTGCAACGTCAGGTCGCCGTCGCTGTAGATGGCGGCGCCGACCGACGCCAGCCCGTTGCGGAAGTCCAGCGACTCGCCGACGAGTTCGCCCGAACCCTCGATGGTCAGCAGGCGGAAGTCCGCCGCCGCCGCGTCACGCTGCAGGGTGCCGTTGCGCAGGGTGATGACGCTGGTGACGTTCGGCAGCGCGGACTCATCGAAGGTGCTGGCATCCGGGGTGTCGAACACCAGCGTGGCACCGGCCATGTCGATCACATCGGCGGTGGCATTGGCATTGGCGCAATGGATCGCCTGGCGCAGGTTCGCCACGCGTGCAGCATTGTTGGCGCCGCTCAGCGTGTACGGAAAGCTGAAGCCGGCACAGGGATCTGCATCATCGTTGATGATCGTGCCAAGACCCTGGGCGTCGCCGGCCATGGCGTTGACAATGTTGGTGACGTTGACGAAGAACGTCTCGTTGGGCTCGACAGCCGTATCGCCAGTGACCTGCACGGTGAACGTGGTGCTGCTCTGGCCGGCGGGAATGAGCACGGCGGTGAGGCTCTGCGCGACATAGTCGTTGTCGGCCGTGGTGGCGGTGCCGTCGGCGGTGGCGATGTCGAAGGCCGTTCCGCCGAGCGGCGCAGGGGCGCTCAGACTGACGGTGAAGGTGGCGTCGGTGGTCCCGCTGTCACCCTCGTTGACGCTGACATCATTGATGTCCAGCGTGGGGAGGGTGCCCTGCGCCTGGCGCTCATAGGCACCCATGTCGAAGTAGGACGGATCGCCATGGCCGGTGTTGGGCACGTCCGGGTCATCCCATGGGCGCGGGTTCAAGTCCGGATCGGGAAAGTACTCGGCCTGGTCGCCGTCATTGTCGACATCGAGGAAGTCGGGGAAAGAATTTTCCTGATCGGCGGCGTCGATGGCGGGACTGTTGGCCGCGAGGCGGTAGTTGCCGGGTGTGGCGACGAACAGGGGATCGGCGTCCAGGTTGCCACCCGCAGCCGGCGCGCCTGGGAACAGGCTGTACCATGGCGTGATGTCACCCAAGCCAGCGCTGGTGTTGTTCCACAGGATGCTGTTGCGCACCTGCACCGTGTTGCCGTTCACGATGCGCAGCAGGGGGCCCTGAACTACGTTGTCGGCGATGGTCATGTGGCGCATTTCCGCCACCAAGGTGTTGCTGGTGAACACCATCAGCGAGCTGCCGGAGGCGGCGAGATGGTTGTCGGCGAACAGGCTGCCGAGCAACGCACCATAGTTGTCGTTCCAGAGCACGGAATTGCTGCCGGCGCCGCCGTTGGCGAGGAACCGGTTGTTGACGCTCATCGTCAAACCGTACGCGGCCAGGGCCGCGCCGTCGGGCGCGGTATTGCCGGTGAAGTCCGACATCACGATCTGGGAGGGCCCCCGCGAGGACACCGCGCCCCCGCGCGAGGTAGCGCTGTTGTTCTCGAACACGCTGGTGCGCACCATCAAGGGATTGGCACTCAGCGACAGGATCGCACCGCCTTCGCCGCTGGCCGAGCCGCCACGCAGCTGCATGTCGCGCACGGTGAGCGTGCTGGCGGCATCGGCAAGAAAGAAGCGGAACGGCGGCGCCCCGCCATCGCGTTCGAGCTGACCGTTTTGCAGTTCCAGCACGCTGGTGATGAAGGGCAGGGCGGTGTCGCCGTGGGCGTTCGAATACGGCGCATCGGTGAGGACAAGGGTGTGGCCGCCCAGGTCGATTACGTCATCGGTGGCATTGGCGTTGGCACATTCGATGGCCTGGCGCAGCTCGGCCACGCGCGCAGTGTTGTCGGTGCCGGACAGGGTGTAGGGGAAGCTGAAGCCGGCGCAGGCCGGGTTGCCGGCTGGTGCGTTGGTCAGCGAGAAGTCGACGCTGGCGGGCGTTGTGCCTGCCGCGCTCGCGGTGACGGAGTACGGGCCACCTGCGGTGGCGTTGGCGGTGACAAGAGTCTGGGCTTGCCCACCGCTGGTGATGCTGGCGGCGGGTGTCGCCGGCACTGCGGATGCGCCGCTGGTCGGGGCACTGAAATGCACTTGGCCGCCCACGACGGGTTCGATGGCCTGATTGGCGGTGACCTCGACCATCAGCGGGCTGGCGAATTGCGTGCCGACCACCGCGCTTTGCGAGTTGCCGCTGACCTGGGAGAGCGTGAAGCCGCGCGATTCGAAGGCGCCGATATCCGGCGAGCCGACGCGGCCGATACCACGCTGATCGACATTCGGAATGTCGCCGCCGGTAGTGGTGCCGGCATTGATCGCCGGGCTGCCCGGCAGCAGGGGCAGGGTGTGCGTGGTGCCGCCGTAGTTGCCCAGTGGGCCGACCAGAGGATTCAGCACGCCGACCTGATTGCCATTGTCACCATCGGTGAAGCTGGTATTGCCTTTGTCGCCAATAAGGTTGTTGCGCGAGGCGGCATAGTCGATGACGGCATTCGAGAACCTGTAGAGATTGATATCTTCGTGGTCGTTGTTGTCCGCCACCAGGCAGTTGCTCAGCGATACCGTGCCGTCGCCACGAAAATCCACAGCAACACCGTTGATGGTGTTGCGTGTGATGGTGACGTTGACCAGGCTCGCCGTGCGACCACTGGCCGGGGCGGCATAAATCACTGACCACGTCATCCGTGTCTGTGTGAGCGTGCTGTTGCGAATGAAAAGGTCGCCAGTGCTGGCAAAGATCGCGCCTCCCTGCCCCTGGACGCCATGATTGCCGTCGAAGGTGCTGTTCTCGATGTGGGTCGATACATGCGAGGCGATGGCACCGCCCCCAAAGACGGCGGTGTTGTCCACGAACGCCACCGTATCGATGGTCAATGACGCCGGACCACTATTGATTTTGATCGCACCGCCCACGTCATTTCCGATGTAGGCGTTGCGCAGTGTCAATTGGCTCAGGCTCAAATCGTCGCCGCCATCGGCGACGAACAGCCGATGTTGCCCGCCACCATCAATGACGGTGGAGCCTGGGCCATTGCCGACGATGGTCAATGTGCCGCCAGCTGACGTGATCGGCGGCAACGCTGAAGCCAGAGTGATCACACCGTTGGCTGAAGGTGCGAACACGATTTCGTCGGCGGCGGATGTGCTCATGGCCTGGGTCATCGCCTGGCGCAGGCTGCCGGCTCCGCTGTCGTTGGTATTGGTCACCGTGTACGTGGCCGCTGCCGCCGGTGCGGCAAACCACGTCAGCAGCAGTCCTGCCCACACGCACAGCCACAGCAGTCGTTGCAGGGTCGATTCGAGGGTGTGCGGGCGGCGATACGGCATGGCGGATTCTCCGGAGGAAATGGGCAGGCCGCGTGCCGACCCGGAAGCGAGCCTCGCAAGGGCAGGGAATGGCACGGGTAACGGTCGCAAGCGTGATGGAAGTCCGCTTTCGGGCCAATGCACTTATCGGACACGAGGGTGCACGCAGCGGACATCGGCGCCATTGCGAGCTTTGGGGGCCGCGCTTATGGGCGGTGCCGGTACGGCGGAGCCTCAGTTGCCACCGTGGATCGCCGTGATTGTCCGGGGCGGGTGGACAGTCTAGGCTTCGTGGCGGGGTTTGTTGGATTTTCGTGGATTTTTGGCGCGAATTGCCGGGTTTTGCTTGCTTATCGGTGCCGTTCGATCCATTGCAGCAGTTGGTGGGCGTCCGGATGGTTTCGATCCAGTGCCAACAGGCGTTGCGTCAGGGCGCGTGCGGTCTGGTGGTTGCCGGCTTCCAGTTTGTAGATGGCCAGTGCGCGTAGCAGGTCGGTTTCGTAGGGGCGCAGCTCCAGAGCCCGACCAAGCCATTCGCGGGCCGGTCCGGCTTGCCCTCTGTCGTTGAGTGCTACGGCCAGGACGTAGCTGTAGCGGGCTTGTTCTGGAGCCAGTTCGGCGGCCTGTTGCAGTTCGGTCAGGGCTTCCTGCGCGCGTCGTTGACGGACAAGCGACAGGCCCAGTGCGTGGTGAAGCTCGGCGGCATCCGGGCGCTGTTCCAGTGCGGTGCGCAGAATGCGATCGGCATCGTGCTCCTGCCCTCGGGAGCGGGCAAGATCAGCCAGGTGCAGGTGTGCCGGCGTGAATGCGGGGTCCAGGCCCAGGGCGTGGCGGTAGGACTGTTCGGCCGCAGCAGTGGCACCACGTCTGAGTTGCAGATCGCCGAGACTGACGGCGGTGTCCGGTCGGTCCAGATTGAATTGCAGCGAGGCGATGTATTCGGCCAGGGCCTGCTCGAAGGCCGGCCTTTGACTGGCGGGCAAGGCGCGTTCGGGTTCTCCGGCCAAGGCCGAGGCCGCTTCCATGCGTACCGCGCGGACAGGGTCGTGCAGATGGCCTGCCAGCATGGCGCTGCGTTGGGGCGGCGGCAGATGGGCCAGGGTTTCCACTGCCGCCAAGCGCACCAGTGGATCGGCATCGCCCAGTGAGGGCAGAACCGGGCCGGTGTTGCCCGGGGTCAGCCAAGGTGCAAGCTGGCGCAGCGCGCTGGCGCGCACGATGGCCGGTTGTGCGGTGTCGGTGATCAATGCCGGGCGATGGCTGTCCAGCAATGGCCGGCCGTGGACGGTGTCGCCAATCAGGCGGGTGGCGCGGCCATGGCAGCGGCCACAGGCATCGATTTCGATCCGGCCGGCGCGTGGCGGATTGCGCACCGAGTTGCCGGTTTCCGCCACGGTTATCCAGCTGGCATTGCGACGCTCGCGGAACGGTGCCGCAAGGCCCATGTCGGGCGAGGCGGCGCGCGCGGCGGGGTCGGAATTTGCAGCCCTTCGGTGGTGTGAGCCCTGCCAATCGCTCAATGCCTGCTGGTGGCATTGACCACATGCCGCGGGGCCCCCCGGGTGGGGGGGGGGGGGGGG
>JAEXRB010000016.1 GCA_023438325.1 Pseudomonadota bacterium
AAACACCTGCACGCTCACCCACGTCGCCGGGCCACTGACGGTTTCGGCAAGTTTTGCCGCAGCCGCGGTTACCGCCACGCAAGTGCCCGCCCTGAGCTTGCCGGCGTTGCTGCTGTTGCTGGCCTCGATGCTGCTGTCGATAGGCCTGATCAGACGCGGAACCCGATGAAAGCGTTGGGCAAGACCTCGCCCAACGACGGCTGACATCACCAGCACCGCTTGCCCTGCGCAAAAACCAGGATGACAAGCGGTGCTGTTCCGCATGACATGGCGATACGGCTGCGGCCCCGCCGGAAAAAAATGGCACGGACGAGAAGTGCCATTGAGGCGCTGCCTCACCCTCAGGCATCTGCCACCACGTCAAGCCTTGTCCGTCCCTTTCACCGGCACTACGCTGGCCGCTTGTTTTGCCCACGCCGATTCGGACACGCACCTGCTGAATGGAACCGCGCTTCATCCACCTGCACTTGCACAGCGAGTTCTCGCTGGTCGACTCGACGATCCGTATCGGCGATCTGGTGAAAAGCTGCGCCAAGGCCGGAATGCCGGCGCTGGCACTGACCGATCAAGGCAACCTTTTCGCCTTGGTGAAGTTCTACCGCGCTGCCGAAAAAGCCGGTGTGAAGCCCATCGTGGGCGCGGATGTATGGGTCGAAGATGCCGGCCTCAAACAGCCGGCGCGGCTGACCCTGCTGTGCCAGAACCTGGAGGGCTATCGCAACCTGTCACGGCTGCTGTCGCGTGGTTATCTGGACGGGCATCGCGGCGAGCGCGTGGTGATCACGCCGGAATGGCTGCACGACATGCAAGGCGGATTGATTGCACTGGCCGGGCGGGAAAGCGATATCGGCCAGTGCCTGCTCGAAGGCCGCGAGGATGAGGCCGGCCTGCGTCTGGCGACATGGCAACGCCATTTCGGCGATCGTTTCTATCTCGAACTGACCCGCACCGGGCGTGCCGGCGAATCCACCTTCGAACCTGCGGCCCTGCGCCTTGCCCACAGCTTGCGATGCCCGGTAGTGGCGAGCAACGATGTGCGCTTCCTCAGGCGCGACGACTTCGATGCCCACGAAGCACGCGTGTGCATCGCCAGCAGCCGCGTCCTGGCCGACCCGCGACGCCCGCACGATTACACCGCCGAGCAGTATTTCAAGTCGCCCGAGGATATGGTCGCGCTGTTTTCCGACCTTCCCGGCGCACTGCAAAACTCGGTGGAAATCGCGCGCCGCTGCAATCTGGAACTGAGCTTCGGCACTTACTACCTGCCGGTGTTCCCGGTGCCCGAAGGCCACACACTGGATTCGTGGATCGGCGAAGAATCCCGGCGCGGGTTGAACCTGCGACTGGACGGCTACCGCCTGCCCGCCGGTTTTGATCGGGCGCAGTACGAACAGCGCCTGGAAGTCGAACTCGGCGTGATTTGCCGCATGGGTTTCCCCGGCTACTTCCTGATCGTGGCCGACTTCATCAACTGGGCCAAGCAAAACGACATCCCGGTCGGCCCCGGCCGTGGCTCCGGTGCCGGCTCGCTGGTGGCCTGGGCCTTGCGCATCACCGATATCGATCCACTCGCCTACGGCTTGCTGTTCGAGCGTTTCCTCAATCCCGAACGCGTTTCGATGCCGGACTTCGACATCGACTTCTGCATGGACAAGCGCGACGTGGTGATCGACTACGTGGCCGAAAAATACGGCCGCGACCACGTCAGCCAGATCATCACCTACGGCACCATGGCAGCCAAGGCCGTGGTGCGCGATTGCGGGCGCGTGCTCGGGCTTTCCTACGGTTTCGTGGACGGCATCGCCAAGCTGATCCCGAACGTGCTGGGCATCGGCCTTGAAGACGCACTCGGGCGCACCGAAAAATCAAGGGAAAACGATGACCTGCGCTCCGCCGAGCTGATCCAGCGTTACGAGAACGAGGACGATGTCCGCGACCTGCTCGATCTGGCGCTCAAGCTCGAAGATCTCACCCGCAATGCCGGCAAGCACGCCGGCGGCGTGGTGATCGGGCCCAGGCCGCTGACCGAGTTTTCGCCGCTGTTCGCCGAACCGCCGAGCAAGACCGACACCCACCGCAGCATCGTCACCCAGTTCGACAAGGACGATGTGGAAGCCGTGGGCTTGGTGAAGTTCGACTTCCTCGGCCTGCGCACGTTGACGATCATCGATTGGGCGGTGAAAGCCATCAACCGCGAGCGTCATCGTCTTGGCGAGAAGGCGCTGGACATCGCGAGTATCGCGCTGACGGATCGGCCCACCTACGAGATTTTCTCGCAAGCCAAAACCGTGGCCGTGTTCCAGTTCGAATCCGGTGGCATGCAACGCCTGCTGAAAGATGCACGCCCGGACCGCTTCGAAGACCTGATCGCGCTGGTGTCGCTGTACCGCCCCGGCCCGATGGATCTGATCCCCAGTTTCTGCAAACGCAAACACGGCGAAGAACCCATCGATTACCCCGATCCACGCGTGGAATCGGTCCTGAAAGAGACCTACGGCATCATGGTCTATCAGGAGCAGGTGATGCAGATGGCGCAGATCGTCGGCGGCTACTCGCTCGGCGGCGCCGACCTTTTGCGCCGTGCGATGGGCAAGAAGAAAGTCGAGGAAATGGCGAAGGAGCGCGCCAAGTTCCGCGACGGCGCCGCAGGCAACGGCCTGGACGAATTCAAGGCCGACGAAATCTTCGACCTGATGGAGAAGTTCGCCGGCTACGGCTTCAACAAATCGCACGCCGCCGCCTACGCCCTGGTGAGTTACCAGACCGCATGGCTGAAGGCGCACTATCCGGCGCAGTTCATGGCGGCGGTGCTGTCCTCGGACATGGACAACACTGACAAAGTGGTCACCTTCCTCACTGAGTGCCGTGCCATGGGCCTCACCGTGCTGCCGCCGGATGTGAACGCTTCGGACTACATGTTCGAAGCCGTGGATGCGCGCACGCTGCGCTATGGCCTCGGCGCGATCAAGGGCGTGGGCGAAGGCGCCTGCCGCGAGATCGCCCGCTTGCGTGAAGAAGGCGGCGCGTATCGTGATCTGTTCGATTTCTGCCAGCGTCTCGGGCAGAAGGTGAACAAGCGCGTGCATGAAACCCTGATTGCCTCCGGCGCGGTCGATGCCCTCGGTGCCAACCGCGCCAGTCTGGCCGCGCAATTGCCCGATGTGCTGCGCGCCACCGATCAAATGGCACGCGATCGCGCTGCCGGCCAGGTCGACATGTTCGGCAATGCGACCACCTCGGAAACGCCCATCCTGCCGGTCTTCGAGCCGCTGCCCGAATGGCCGCTGCTCGAACGCCTCAATGGCGAACGCGACACCTTGGGCCACTACCTCAGCGGGCATCCGATCGACCCGCTGCGCGAGTTCGTTTCCGGCCTTGTCGCCTGCACTCTGGATGGCGTGGATGCCGCGCTCGAACAACGCCGCTTCCAGCGCGGCAACGACGCCCTGGTGATGCTGGCCGGGCAAGTGGTTGCGGTGAACCGACGCAACGAAGACCGCGCCTTCGTCGCCATCGAAGATGGCTTCGGACGCATCGAAGCCACCATTTATTCCGATGCGCTGCGCGACATGGGCGAAGCCCTGCTCCAGCGCGACACGTTTCTCCTCATCGAAGGCAAGCTGCACGAAGATCGTTTCCGTGGCGGCACCGGCATCCGCCTGAGCCGTGCCTGGGACATCAACGCCTATTGCGCCGAATACGGCCAACGCCTGCGTCTCACGCTCGATGCCACCGTGGCCGGCATCGACACCGCCGTGCGCGCCGCGATTGCGCCGTATCGCACCGGCGGAAAGGCTGCGCTCACGCTGGAAATCCTCACCGCCACCGCACGCGGCATGGTCGATACCGACGACGGCCTGCGCCTGCGCACCGAACCGGCGTTGCTTGAAGCCCTGCGCGCCGTGCCGGGCGTTTCACGCGTGGCCTTGAAGCTCGCTCGCGCCACACCGCTACCGCCGCGCGAGCGGGAAAAAGACAATTGACCAAGCAGGAATGATCAGGCCTGCGTGCGCTTGCAAACGGACGCTATCTCGGCAAAAACCCTGCGACCACCCGATCAGGACAACGGCAATTCGATCCGTGCCACGCAGCCGCGCACATCCCCGCGATTTTCCAGCACCAGCGTGCCGCCATGGCCTTCGGCGATCTGACGGGCGAGCACCAGACCAATGCCCGAGCCTCCGGGCTTGGTGGTGAAGAACGGCACGAACAGGTTGTCCGAACCGGTAAGGCCCAAACCTTCGTCGCGGATCTCGATGCGCAACCGGCCGCCTTCGATCGTCCAGTCGAACATGACACCGCCGCCGGTGACGAGCGAGGCTTCGATGGCATTCTTGATGAGGTTGATGAGGGCCTGTTCGAGTTGATCGGGATCGGCCGCGATACGCAGGGCCGGCCCCTCACGCAATGCCACCGGAAGGCGCAGGTCTAGCGCTGCGACACGCCGCAGCAGCGGCGCCAGGTCCACATCGCGGCACTGCGGCGGCGGCAGGCGCGCGAGCGTGGTGTAGTCGATCATGAAGCGCCCCAGTGCATCGGCACGATCTCCGATCACGCGCAAGCCGTGCTGGGCATCGTCGACGAAATCAGGCGGCGGCGGCACCTGATCGAGCAGGCTGGAGAGGGTGCCGGCCATCGATTTGATCGGCGCGAGCGAGTTGTTGAGTTCGTGTCCGAGCACGCGGATCAGGCGCTGCCAGGCCTGTTGCTCCTCCTCGCGCAAGGCACGGGAAAGATCATTGACCACGAGAAGATCATGCGGTCGCCCTTCGGTGCGGACGACGAAATGGCGCACATCGAAACGCCCGGATGCGCCCGGAAAATCGAGCCGCCGGGTTTCGCCGCCGCGCACATCGCGCAAGCCATGCAAACCGAGCGCTTCGGCGGATTCGCCGATGGCCAAAGCAGCACGGCGGCCGAGCAGGCGTTCGCCCGCCGGATTGATCAGGTGCAGCCGGCCTTGCGCATCGAAACCGAACAGGGCGATGTCGATGGCGGCGATGATCTTGCCGAGCAAGGCACTGGCCTCCTCGCTGCGCAGGCGTTGTTCGCGCAACGTCTGGGCCAGCGCATTGACCTCGCGTACCACCTCGCCCACCGCATCATTCCGCCGCGCCGCCGCGCCGCGCAGGCTGTAATCGCCTTCGCGCAGGGCTTCGAGCAGATTGCCCAGGGTATAAAGCGGAAACACCACGCGGCGGCGCAGGCGCAATGCCAATGCCAGGCTGGCGATGCCCGCCAGGCTCAAGGCGATGAGACTTGCGCTGTCGAACCCGCGCTGCCAGGCCAGCCACACCGCCACGCCCAAACCCGGCAAGGCCACCCACAACGCGAGCCGGAGGATGCGATGCTCGTAGGCGATGCCGGCACCGAAGCTGCGCCGAGCACGATGAGCGGGAAGCTCGTTCATCCTTGGATTCCGAACTTCTCCAGACGCCGGTAAAGCGCCGCACGCGAAAGGCCAAGCACGTCTGCGGCCCGCTGGATATTGCCTCCGCACTGATCCAGCGCATTGCGCACCATGGCCTGCTCGGCCTGTTCCAGCGTCATGTTCGCCGGCAGCGCGACATCGGCACTCGTCGACGCCGCGGCGAGCGTTTGCAGGCTGAAATCGAATTGGTCGATCTGGCCGCGCCTGCCCATCAGCACGGCGCGCTCGATCACGTGCGACAGTTCGCGCACGTTGCCCGGCCACCCATACTGTTCCAGCGTGCGCAATGCCGAAGGCGAAAAACTCAATCCATCACGCTGATAGCGCGTCGCGAAACGCCCCAGGAAGGCAGAAGCCATCGCGGCGATGTCCTCGCGTCGTTCGCGCAATGGCGGCAAGCGCAGTTCCACCGTATTGAGGCGGAACAGCAAATCCTTGCGGAAGCGCCCCTGCGCCACTTCGTCGGCGAGATCGGCATTGGTGGCCGAAACCAGGCGCACGTCCACCTTCAGCGTGCGCGAAGAACCGACGCGCTCCAGCTCGCCATCCTCCAGCACGCGCAGCAATTTGGGCTGCTGGCTCGGCGGAATGTTGGCGATTTCATCCAGAAACAAGGTGCCGCCATCGGCCAGCTCGAAGCGGCCGATGCGGTCGGCACGCGCATCGGTGAATGCGCCCTTCACATGGCCGAACATTTCCGACTCGAACACGCTCTCGGCGATGCCGCCCATGTTGACCTTGATCAGCGATTTTCCGGCACGACGCGAGCGTGCGTAGAGATGCCGCGCCAGCACGCCCTTGCCCGTACCGTTTTCGCCCAGGATCAGCACATTGGCATCCGAGGGCGCCACCTTTTCGAGCATGTCCATCACCGCATGCATGGAGGGCGCTGCGGCGATGAAGTCGTCCTCGCCCTCGCCACGCAGCAGTGCATTTTCGTGCTCCAGCCGGGCCTGGTCGCGGCGCGCGCGGCCCAGTTCCACCTGCGTTCGCAACACGCTGGCAAGGCGGCGGTTGTCCCACGGTTTCTCGATGAAGTCGCCGGCACCGGCGCGCATCGCCTGTACGGCGATATCGATGCTGCCCCACGCCGTCATCACCACCACCGGAAGCTCCGGCGCAAGTTTGCGCAAGCCCTGGAGCAGTTCCAGGCCTTCCTGCCCCGAAGTGGTGTCGCGGCTGTAGTTGAGGTCGATCAGGGCGGCGTCGAAACGCTCGGTGCCGGCCAGCGCGAGCGCCTCGCCCGGGGCCGCGCTGGTCACGCAGGCAAAGCGTTCGGCCTTGAGCAAAAGGCGCAACGCCGCCAGCACATCAGGTTGGTCGTCACAAATCAGGATGCGGGGTTCTTTCATGATTGAACTCTAACGCAGGAAAAATCGGTTACGACCCTGCCAACGGCAGGTATCATCGCGCTGCCATGAACGTCGCCCAAGAACCTCCCTCTCCCATCACCGGCCTGATCCAGGCTTGGTCGGAGGGTCGCGAGGGCGCGTCCGATGCACTGGCCGATCAGGTCTATGCCGAGCTGCACCGCATCGCCACCATGCATTTGCAGCGCGAGCACAATGCCAACCTTGAAGCCACCGAACTGGTGCACGAGGCGTGGATGAAACTGGGCGAAGGTCATGGCGCCTTCCCCACGCGCCGGCACTTCTTCGCCTTTGCCGCCTTGCAGATGCGACGCCTGCTGATCGATTTGGCGCGCGCCGCCAAGGCCGCAGCGCGGCGCGGCGACCCGATCAGCCTGAGCCTGCGCCTGGTCGACCCTGCACCACAGCCTGCCGACATGGCGGCGCTGGCCGAGGCGCTGGATCTGCTTGATCGTCTCGATGCCCGCAAGTCGCAAGCCTTCGCGCTGGTGGAGCTGGCCGGCTTCGACAACCAGCAAACGGCCGAACTGTTGAATGTCTCCTGCACCACCATCGAACGCGACCTGCGTTTCGCGCGGGTCTGGCTGGCGGCGAGGATGGCATGAGCACCGAGCAGCGCTGGCAGCGTCTGCAGGACCTCTTCCACGCTGCCTGCGAACTGCCGACCGAATCGCGCGAGACGTTCATCCAGCGCAACTCCAGCGACGATGCCCTGCTGCGGGACGAACTGCTCGCGATGCTGCGGATCGAAGGCTCGGCCACGCACCAGGTGCGTCAGCCGATGAGATCCACGCGCGCCCTGATCGAAGCCACGCAGACACTGCCGCCAGGTGCACGGTTCGGCCCATGGGCGGTGGACCAGCCCATCGGGCGCGGCGGAATGGGCCAGGTCTATCTGGCCCATCGCGCCGATGGGGCCTACGAACGCGAAGTGGCACTGAAACTGGTCAGCCAGTCCTTGCTCGACGCCCATCAGCGCGCCTGCTTCGAGGTCGAACGCCAGTGGCTGGCGCAGATGCATCACCCCGTCATCGCCCAGATCCACGACGCCGGCACCGATGAACAGGATCGCCCGTGGCTGGTGATGGAATACATCCAGGGCGAACCGATCACGCACTTCTGCGAACAACACGCATTGAACCTGCGTCAGCGCATCGAGCTGTTCCTGCGCGTCTGCGACGGCGTGCTGCACGCCCACCAGAAAGGCGTGGTGCATCGGGACATCAAACCGGCCAACGTGCTGGTCAGCCAGGTCGATGGCATCCCCACGCCCCACCTGATCGACTTCGGCATCGCCACCGGCGCAGGCGACACCGCACAGCCGGCCGGCACACCCAGCTACATGAGCCCCGAGCAGGCCGATCCTGCCCAGCAGGGCGACAACCGCAGCGACATCTATTCGCTGGGCGCACTCCTGTATGAAATCGTCAGCGGCAAACGCCCGCCTGCGGCCGGAGAAGACGACGACACACGCGTGCCCTCGCATCGCATCCGCACGCTCAACGCCGAGGATGTTCTCTCCCTGGCTGAGCGCCGCGGGCTGAAACCGCAGCATCTGATCCGCACCCTGCGCGAAGACCTCGACTGGGTCGTGACGCGCGCCATGCAGCCCGATCCGGCCAAGCGCTACCAATCCATCTCGCTGCTGACCGACGACCTGCACCGCTTTCTCGATGGTTACCCGGTTTCCGCCGCGCCCGCCCGCCGCAGCGTGGCGGCACGCAAGTTCATCGCGCGCCATCGCCTGGGAGCAAGCGCCGCCGCACTGGTACTGCTGGCCCTCGTCGGCGGCCTGGCCAGCACCTTGTGGGCCTTGCAGAAGGCCGAACGCGAAGCCACCCGCACCCGCGTCACGGCCGATTTTCTCGGCAGCGTGCTGTCCAGCGTCGACCCGGACGTGGCGCGCGATCTCGACAAAACCCTGATGCTGCGCGTGCTCGATGAAGCGGCAACCCGCGTCAGCCGCGCCTTCGATGACGACGCCCGTGGCCGCATCGACGTGGAAACGATCATCGCTGAAACCTACACCAGCCTGGGCATGCCGGAGAAAGCACTGCCACTGCTCCAATCGGCACGCGACGTCGCGCGCCAGCATTTCGGAAGCGCCAGCCAGCAAGACCTGCTCATCGCCCAGCGCCTGGGCGAAGCCTTGGTCAGCAATGGTCATTTCGCGGAATCCGAAGCGGTACTGCGCGAAGCCATCGACGCCGCCGCGAAGGATCCCGCATTGGCCGCTTCCACCTTCGTGCCCGACATGCGTTCGCGTCTGTCCTGGACATTGCGCCAGCGCGGCAACACGGAAGAAGCGTTGGCGCAGGCGCGCCAGGCCTACGAAACACTGACCGCCAGCACACCGGAGAACCACTCGCAACGGCTCGATGCCGGGCAACGTCTGGCAATCTTGCTGAGCGATGCGGGACATTACGACGAGGCCATCGCACTGCTCGGAGAAATGATCGCC
>JAEXRB010000208.1 GCA_023438325.1 Pseudomonadota bacterium
TCTATGCGCTGTTCTTCCTGCAGAGCATGCTCAAGGTCGATCTGGCATGGTCGTACCTGCTGATCGCCGGAGCGCTGCTGCTGGCGACGCCGTTCTTCCTGTTCTTTGGTTGGCTGTCAGACAAGATCGGCCGCAAGAAGATCATCATGATGGGCTGCCTGCTCGCAGCATTGACCTACTTCCCGATCTTCAAGGGCATCACCCATTACGCCAACCCGGCCATTGGCGAGGCAACGGAAAAATCGCCTGCGGTCGTGGTCGCCGACCCTGCCACGTGCAGCTTCCAGTTCGATCCGGTCGGCATCCGCAAGTTCACCAGTTCGTGCGACGTGGCTACCGCCGCGCTGGCGCGTGCCGGTGTGCCGTACAGCGTGGAAGCGGCACCGGCCGGTACGCTGGCGCAGGTTCGCGTGGGCACGAGCAGCGTGACGTCCTACGAGGCCGCAGGGTTGATCGGTGAGGCGCTGGCCGCCGCGCGCGGCAAGTTCGGCGGTGAGTTGAAAGCTACGCTGACCGCCGCCGGCTACCCGGAAAAGGCCGACACCGCACGCATCAACATCCCGATGACGGTGTTCCTGCTGTGGATTCTGGTGATCTACGTGACGATGGTTTACGGCCCGATCGCGGCGTATCTGGTGGAGCTGTTCCCGACCAAGATCCGCTACACCTCCATGAGCCTGCCGTACCACATTGGCAACGGCTGGTTCGGCGGTTTCCTGCCGGCGATCTCCTTTGCGCTGGTGGCCGGCACCGGCAACATCTACTACGGCCTGTGGTATCCCATCGGCATCGCGGTGATGACGCTGGTGATCGGCACGCTGTTCCTGCGCGAAACCAAAGACGTGGACATCACGCAATAAACGACAGTCGATACCGCGAAACTTCCGGCGGCCTTCGGGCCGCCGTTTTTTTTGTTGCCCGCCACCCATGGCGTCAACCCTCCGGGCCATCGCTGTGCGATGTCAAAAACGGCACCAGGCCGTTTTCCCCGGCGATGCCGGATGCTGCGTTGGCTCAACCGCGTTCAGGCATCAGGCGCGCCGGCGCGGAATCAGAGCGGGTGCGCGTCCAGGAAGGTGCGTACCCGCGGCACGATCTGGCTGGCCTTGTCTTCGAGCACGTAGTGGCCGGCGTCGTCGAAAATCAACGATTGCGCGTTCGGCAGGCGTTGTTCGAAGCCGCGCAGGAAATGCGCATCGAACACGAAATCGCGCAGGCCCCAGATCAGCATCGCCGGGCGGTCGGCGAATTCGGACAGACGGCGGCCGGATTCTTCCACCAGCGCCCATGCCGGATCCCCTTCGCGCAACGGGATGTCCTGCACGAAACGCAGGGTGGCGATGCGGTTGGCCCAGGAGTTGTAAGGCGCCACATACGCAGCGCGCACATCCAAAGGCATGCGCTGGGTGACTCCGACATACGAGGCTGCGCCGGAAAAGGCATTGAAGCCACGAATGGCCAGCGCGCCGAGCGAGGAATCACGCCCGAGCTTCAATTGCCATGGCAGAGGTTTTTCCGCAGGCAGCGGGAATGCGCCGGTGTTGAGGACGACCAGGCGCGCGATGCGGGCGGGGTCGCGCAGCGCCCAGCCGAAGCCGATCATGCCGCCCCAATCGTGCACCGCCAGGCTGACGTTGCCGGTGATGCCCACGTGTTCGAGCAAGGCGGCCAGATCGTCGATGCGTGAAGCCAAGGTATAGCGATAGGCCTCGTCCGAGGGTTTGTCCGACAGGCCCATGCCGATGTGATCGGGCACGATGCAGCGGTAGCGATCGGACAGGCCGGAAACCAGCTTGCGCCAGTAATAACTCCACGACGGATTGCCGTGCAGCATCACCACCACCTCGCCATCGCGCGGGCCTTCGTCCAGATAGCTCATGGAGATGCCCGGGCGCACCTCGAAGTGCTGCGGGGTGAAGGGATAGTCGGGGTAGTGCTTTGATGTGGGCATCGGGAATTCTGGGTAAAGGAACCGCACGCACGCTGCGGGTGCTGGCTTCAGGGTGAATCGAAATCCAGTACCACGATCAGCGGATCGTGGTCGGAAGAGCGATAAGGATCGGCGGCGTACCACGTCTTGTCGCGGTTCTGGCGACGGTAGTCGAAGGCTTCCGATTCGTCGGCGTTGATATGCCATTGGAGTGCGGTGCGCAGGTGCGGCAGCAAGCCTGCGGAGAGCAGGGCGTGGTCGAGTCGGGCACTGTAGCCACGGAAGTTGTAGCTGTAAGGCTGCTCGACCCGTGCTTCGGCGAAGGCGTCGCGCCAGCCGGCATCACGCAACGCGCGCACCGGATCTTCCTGGCCGTGACTGTTGAGATCGCCCAGGATCAGCGTGCCGAGTCCGGCATGGCCGGTGGGCGCAGTGTCGAGCCAGGCATCCAGCGCGAGCGCCGCCTGGGTGCGGGAAGCGTTCCAGCAGGATTGCCCATCGCCTTGATCGGCATCGGCCGCTTCGGCTTCCGAACAGCCCTTGGACTTGAAATGGTTGGCAACCACATTGAACACGGCATTGCTTCCGACGGCCCGGAATGCCTGCGCCAGCGGCACGCGATGACGTGTCGCGAATGCGCCTTGGGTCAATGTTGCCGGCTTGTCGAGCGGTGTGACTCGGCCTTCGCGGTAGATCATTCCGACCCGCATCACGTCCTCGCCCGGCCCCTTGTCGGCGTCCACGAAGCGATAGCCGGCATCAGGCCACTGCGTGTTCAGCGCGGTGACGAGCTGGGCCAGGCTGCTGCTGCGCCCGAAGCCGTCGTTCTCCACTTCCATCAAGGCGGCCACATCGGGTGCCAGCGCGACGATGGCAGCGACGAGCTTGTCGCGCTGACGGTTCATCTCGGTCACGTTGGCAGCGCCACGTGAAGTCGGAAAGCCGCGACCCTGGCCGTCGCCATTGAACCAGTTGAGCAGATTGAAACTGGCCACGCGAATGCCCGCAGGCAGTTCCGGCGCGGGCGGGCGTGGAGCCTGATCGATGCGCTCCAGCGCCTCGGTCAGTTGCAGGCGCCAGCCCATCGCGTGCTGGAGGATGCCTTCGGCCCCGTGCACGACGCTGCCCACGCGCAGCGGAGCTTGCGCCGAAAGCGGTTCGGGCAGATACCACAGCTTCTGGGGATATTCGCCATCGCGGTTGTCATCGAGGATCAGGCGACGGCGCTGGTTGTCCGCGTCCAGCGCCTCGGCGGCGCGACTGGGGGCGTGACGTTCGGTGGGGCTGAACTGGCGCGGGCCGAAGCTCATGGTCAGTTCGCCGAAGCGCAACAGGGCATCATTGCCGGTCACCGTCAGTGGTGCGCGGATGCGCAGCCACATGCCTTCGAGGCGCTCCCAATCTTCAACCGACGAAGGAGGTGCGTCGATCTCCGTTACCGGCGCCGCACCGCGACCAAGGATTTCGACCGAAGCGGCCTGCACCGCCGTCTGGCTGCCATTGCCGCGTTCGATTTCCATCACCACGCCGGAGACGCGCACGCGGTCGCCGCGTCGCACCTTGGGTTGGCTGTCGCGCGACCACTTCACGAAAATGCCGTCGGCGGTGGCGTCGTCGTCGTCGTCCTCGCCCGCGGCGTCCTGCATGAAGAAACCGCCCAGCCCGGCCACGAAGTTGCCGGTGACCACACCCTGCAGTTCCACGCGCTGGTCCAGATAAGGACTGACGGGGCCTGTGCCCTGGATTTTGCCGATGGGCAGCGCGGCCGGCGCGTCGTCTGTGTCGGTCATGGCGTCGGTCAGGTCACAGCCGCCCAGCGCCAGAGCGAAGAGCGCCAGTCCAAGTGCGCGAGGTATTTTTCCGATCCCCATTCCCATTCCCCGAAAACGCAGACGCCGCCCGGAGGCGGCGTCGCCGGGCCAATGCGGCAACAAGCTTACTTCAGGTTGTCGATCATCCACTTGACCGATGCCTCGACCTGTTCGTCGGTCAGTGCCGGATTGCCGCCGCGTGCCGGCATCAGGCCCGAATTGCCCTGGAAGCCGTCGATGGCATGGCGAACCAGGGTGTCGATGCCTTGCGCCAGACGTGCATCCCAGTGCGCGTGGTCGAGCGTGGGGGAGCCGCCCGCACCGGTGTTGTGGCAGGCCGCGCACAGCTTGGTGTAGATGATCGAGCCATCCAGGGTGCCGTCGTAGGCCACCTGCGAGGCGGCGGCGGCACGTGCAGCTTCGGCTGCCGCAGCCGCAGCGGCGGCACCGGAAGCACCGGCATAAACACCACCGACGGGCTTGATGCGCTGCTCGACGCGCGTTTGCGCGGTCGGATCGGCATCACGCGGTTGCTTGGTGCCGACATAGAAACCTATCCCGACGAGGATGAGGGCCACGAACGCCAGAAAGGCGATGATCAGCGAGAAGCGCTTCAGGAATTTCAGATCGTTACTCACGCGACACCTTGTGGCTGCGGCTGAGGGCAAAGCATGTGGAAGCGGGCGATTATAGCCATCCCGCACGCCGGCACGAAAGCCACGCGTTGCGGAAGGCTTGTTCCAGCTCAGGCGGCAATGGCGTCGAGACAGGCCAGCGTCGGGCCGTCCAGCTTTTGCGCCAGCGTCAGGGCGTCGAGGTTCTGCGTGAGCTGGTCGGCCGATGAGCAGCCCAGAATCGTGCTGGAGACCTTGGGATTGCGCAGGCACCACGCGATCGCCAGCGCCGCCGGGGCCAGCCCGCGCTCATGCGCCAGTGCCGACAGTCTCGCCACTATTGCCTCGCGTGCCTTGCGGGCCTCGCCGTACATCATGCCCGGGCGCCAGCCATGATCCTGCCGCGCCATGCGCGAGCCTTCGGGCACGTTGCCATCCTGATACTTGCCACTGAGCAGGCCGGACGCCAGCGGCGAAAAAGTCATCAATCCCAGCCCCAGTTCGTCGTACAGGCCGGCGTATTCGAACTCCACCCGTTCCCGGTGCAACAGGTTGTATTGCGCCTGCTCGGTGGCGGGCGCGGCCATTCCGTGGGATCGCGCAAAACGTGCGGCAGCGCGGATCGCCTCGGCTGGCCATTCCGACGTGCCCCAGTAAAGCACCTTGCCCGTGCGTACGAGCTGATCCATCGCCGCCACCGTTTCCTCCACCGGGGTGTCCGGATCCGGGCGATGGCAGAAAAAGATGTCCAGATAATCCACGCGCAATCGCCGCAGCGCTGCGTCGCACGCATCGCGCAAATGCTTGCGTGACAAGCCGCGCTGAGTGGGGCGCGGCGCGGACACCGGGCCGAAGAATGCTTTGCTGGTGACGCAGAACGCATCGCGTGGCAGGCGCAGATCGGCCAGCACGTCGCCCAGCAAGGCTTCGGCAGCACCATGCGCGTAGTTTTCCGCGCTGTCGAACAGGTTGATGCCCGCATCGAAGGCGCGCGCCACCAGGTCACGGGCCTCGTTGCGCCCGAGGGTGCCGGCGAAGGTGATCCACGCGCCCAGCGAAAGCGCGGAGACGTGCAGGCCGCTGTGGCCCAGTCGACGATATTCCATGGTGTGGCTCCTTGGCATAGGCGGCGCTATCGCCCGCAATGATAGCCAGTGACGCCATCGCGGCAGATGATGTCGAGCGAATCGCTTGATACCGTGTTGCTGGCCTATCGGGATGGGCGGCCTTACCTGTTCAAGTCCCGCTCGCGCCAGAACTCCGGCAAGCTCGCGGCCATGATCGGCTCGCTGGTGGCGCTGTCGCAGACCATCCTGAAGGAAACCTCGGAAGACGGGCTGGACCTGGCCGTGCTGGAAGGGGCGAAAAGCAAGCTCGTCACCACGCGCATCACCGCAGGCGATGGCCTCCTGGTGCTTGCGGCGCTGGCCGGCTCCAGTGTCAGTCTGGGGCGTCTGTTGAACGACACCCGCGCCTGTGCGTCGCGGGTAGCTGCGGCGTTTCCGCCCAGATAGCGGGCTTCAGCGCCCGCGTGCCAGAGGCAGGTCGGCCGATTGCCAGGCGCCGATGCCGCCATCGAGCCAATGGACCTTCTGGAAGCCGGCCTTGACCAGACGCTTGGCGGCCTGAGCCGACACCATGCCGGTGCGGCAGACCAGTGCGACGGGAAGCTCGCGCGCCTTGGCCAGATGCTTGTTCTCCGGGTCGAACTGGCTCATCACCACGTTTTTCGAACCGACGATGTGGCCCTTCTCGAAATCATTGAGCGGGCTGACATCCACCACCAGCGCGTTCTCGCGGTTGATGAGCTGGGTCAGCAGCGCGGGCGTCAGCGCTTTGTAGCCGCGCGTGAAGCGCGAAAACTCGTTGGCGATCAAAGCCAGCGTGATGGCGATGAAAGCCAGGCTCAGGATCGGGTGGCTGGCGAAGAATTCGGGTAGGCGTTCGGCAAACACGTGAAACGTCCTCGTCAATCGCCCAGCTCGCGCATGAACTCGGGGGCAGCGAGCGCGGCGCGGTGGATGTCGACATTGTAGTAGCGGGTAGGGAAGCTCTTGGACTGCGCACCGCGCTCACGGAAACCGGACAACTCGCCGCCCTTGCGTGCCAGCGTGCAGCTCCACCAACCCGTCGGGTAGCACGGCTGCGGGAACGGCAAGGTGCGGCAATGCGCAAAGCCCGCCGCCGCCATGTGATGGCGCATCGCCTTGATCAGCGACAGATGTACCAGCGGGGATTCGGACTGCTGCACGAGGATGCCGCCGGGACGCATTGCCTTGGCGCAGGATGCGTAGAAGGCCTCGTTGAACAAGCCTTCGGCCGGGCCGACCGGATCGGTGGAATCCACGATCACCACGTCGATGCTTTCGGGCGCGGCATTCTTCATGTAGGCGATGCCATCGTCGAACAGCAGTTGCGCGCGCGGGTCGCCGTTGGAGTCGCACAGTTCGGGGAAATATTTTTCCGCCATGCGCGTGACCTGCTCGTCGATGTCGACCTGCACGGCCTGCTCGACTTCCTTGTGCTTGAGCACTTCGCGCAGCGTGCCGCAGTCGCCGCCGCCGATGATGACCACGCGCTTGGGATTGGTGTGGGTGAACAGCACCGGGTGCGCCATCATCTCGTGATAGAGGAAGTTGTCGCGGCTGGTGAGCATGATGGCGCCGTCGATCACCATCAGGTTGCCCCAATCGGTGGTTTCCCAGATTTCGATCTTCTGGAAAGGCGATTGAACCTCATCGAGTTTGCCTTTGACCCGGAAGCCGATGGCGGAACCTGAATGTTCGAAGTTTTCGTAGAACCAGGTGGCGTCAGCGGTCATTGCGGTTCCGGTATCCATATCAAAGGAAAGAAGTCAGCCGGCGGATTGTAGCCGAACCCGGGCGCATGCGCCGATTGGACCATCAGCAGGGATGGCGGCCCTGCTACCATTTCCGGCCCGCCGGCACTGTGACGGCACGATTTTCCGGAGTAGAGCGCCGATGAGCGCGTGGACCATTCAGGACGCCCGCCGCACCTTTTCCATCGCCCATTGGGGCGAAGGTTATTTCGACATCGATGCCGAAGGCCGCGTCACGGTGCATCCGCACGGCGCCGATGGCACGCAGATCGTGCTGCCGCACGCGGTGGATGCCGCCTTGGCCAAAGGCATGAAACTGCCGCTGCTGCTGCGTTTTTCCGACATCCTCGGGCACCGCCTCACGCGCTTGCAGGGTGCTTTCGCGCAGGCGATGGCGGATCTGGACTACCCCGGTGGCTACACCGCGATCTATCCGATCAAGGTCAATCAGCACTTGGGCGTGGCCGGCGAACTGGCCACGCATGCAGGCGAGGGATTCGGGCTGGAAGCTGGCTCCAAGCCCGAGTTGATGGCCGTGCTGGCGCTGTCGCGACCCGGCGGCACCATCGTGTGCAATGGCTACAAGGATCGCGAATACATCCGTCTGGCGCTGATCGGCCGCAAACTCGGCCTCAACACCTTCATCGTCATCGAGAAAGCCTCCGAGCTGGCGCTGGTGATCGAAGAAGCACGTGCGCTCGGTGTGAGGC
>JAEXRB010000320.1 GCA_023438325.1 Pseudomonadota bacterium
CTGATTGAAAAGGATGGGGCAGGTGAGTCGATTCTATCAATGGATATGTTCGGAGAGTCGTCAGGAGCAGTAAGAGTTGAGATCGGGGATGTTGATAAAATATCTTCCTTTTGAGGGTTTTTATGCACTTTGTTCCACCCATGTAGTATACCGGCAGAAGCCAGCAGGAGGGCTGCAACAAATAGCAAGACTCTTGAGGAGCGCATTTTATTTCTCAAGTCTCAAGGGTGATGAATTATTCATGGGTCTTTGGGGCTGTTTGCCTTTGATCAAAGGTTACTGAGTATATTTCAATCACTGGATTCCCTGGTGTTTTTATTGATTCTGACAGATCGCGCTCCATCTCTATCCCATTTCCACCAGATCCTCGCGTGTGCGCACGCCCACCTGACGCAGCCAGGCGGCGGATTTGGGGCCTACATTCAACGGTGTGCTCATTCAATCGACTCCAGATAAAGCGCGGCGATGACAGCCATGCCGGCGGCATCTTCCGCATCGAAACGCGAGGGCTCGGGGCTGTCCAGATCGAACACGCCGACCAGCCGCTCGCCTGCGTACAACGGGATCACCAACTCCGAGCGGGATGCGGCGTCGCAGGCGATGTGACCTTCAAACGCATGCACATCGTCCACGCGCTGGATCTCCCGCGTGACCGCCGCCGTACCGCAGACGCCGCGCCCGAGTGCGATCCGCACGCAGGCCGGTTTGCCCTGGAACGGCCCGACCACAAGTTCAGTGCCATCGAAGAAATAGAACCCCACCCAGTTCAGCGCCGGCAGCGCGTGATACACCAAGGCGGAAAGATTGGCGGCATTGGCGATGCGGTCACGCTCGCCGTGCAGCAGACCTCGCGCTTGTTCGGCGAGTTGGGCGTATTGCTCGGGCTTGGAGCCGGAAAGCGTGTTGGCCTGGAACATCACGATTTTCTTCAGGAAGGGAGCGGGGCAGTGTACCTGCCCTTGTCGCGGAGGTTTTCCGCCTTCGCCGCATGCGTCATGCTGCAATGATGACCCGCGCCTTCTTCATCGCCGGCACCGATACCGGCATCGGCAAAACCGTCGCCAGTTGTGCGTTGTTGCGCGCACTCAACGCCCGCGGACTGCGTGCTGTGGGCATGAAGCCGGTGGCTGCCGGTTGCGAACTCACCACACAAGGCTGGCGCAACGACGATGCCCTCGCGCTTGCTGCTGCCAGTGCGTTCCCACCGGAATACGCGCAGCTCAATCCCATCGCCTTGCCCGAGCCGACCACCCCGCAACTGGCCGCCACGCTGGCCGGTGAGGACATTGCGCTGGAATCACTCATCGCCGCGTTCCATGCACTCGCGGCGCAGGCTGATGTCGTGGTGATCGAAGGTGCGGGGGGCTGGCTTTCGCCGTGGTCGGCCACGCTGGATCAAGCCGCGCTGGTGAAGGCGCTGGATGTGCCGGTCATCCTGGTCTGCGGCCTCAAACTGGGCGGCATCAGCCACGCCCGGCTTTCGGCGCGTGCCATTGTCGAGGACGGCTGCCGCCTCGCGGGATGGATAGGCAGCCGCGTCGATCCACATTGGCAGTACGCCAAGGCCAATACCGCCGTGCTTGAAAACCACCTTCTGCCAACGCCGTGCCTTGGCGTGTTGCCGTATCTGGCGTCAGGCACGGCGCTGCCTGCCGATGTGCTGGCGCTGGATGACTTGCTGCAAGGATGAAGAACGGCGGTGTCACGCAAACGCGTATCGCACCACATGGAAGAAAATCGGCGCAGCGAAGGTTACCGAATCCAGCCGATCCAGCATGCCGCCGTGGCCTTCGATCATCTGGCCCCAGTCTTTCGCGCCGAGGCTACGCTTGACTGCCGACAGCGCCAGCCCGCCGAGGAAGCCGCAGATCACGATGAGCAGCGACATCAGGCCCGATTGCAGCGGCGTGAACGGCGTGATCCACCACAGCGCCGCGCCCACGCCAGCGGCAGACAATCCGCCGCCGACCAGACCTTCCACGGTTTTCGACGGACTCACGCTGGGCGCGAGCTTGTGCTTGCCGAACAGTTTTCCAAACACGTATTGCAATACATCGGACAACTGCACCACGAGCAGCAGATAAAGAAGCAACAGCAGGTTGCTGTTCTCGTAGCCGGGAATATCGAGCAGCAACAGCGCCGGTGCGTAGCTTATGCAATACACCGTCAGCATCAGGCCCCACTGGATCTTGGTGTTGCGTGCGAGGAAATCCTCGGTGTCCCCGGCCAGTGCGGAAACAGCCGGCAACAGCAGGAAGCCGTAGACCGGAATGCACATCACGAACAGACCGTACCAGTCGATGCCGATCAGGAAATACTGCAACGGAATCGCGATGTAGAAACACAGACACAGCACCAGATGATCGCCGCGCCGTGTCGGCGTGAGCGTGACGAATTCGCGCAGCGCCAGAAACGAGGCGAGCGCGAACAGCACCAGTGTTGCCACCGGCCCGAGCAGGAAGCACGCGCCCAGCACGGCGACCATCGCCCACCAGGCATTGATGCGCGCCACGAGGTTGTCCACCGTGGCACTCGGCTTGCGCCACTTGAGCACCGCCGCAATCGCGCTGGCGACGATCAACAGCGCCAGCACCCCTCCCATCACCAGCCAGAACTCATCCGGCGTGCGGCGCAGCAAAGTCTCGAACCAAGTTTTCAGGGTGTCTTTCATGGGCGAATTGTAGGGTGCCGGACGTATTCATACGTGTGTACCTCATCATTCGTCACACGAAATGCAAGCTCTCCGTATGCCCGAAATGCACCTGCATCAGCGACGTTTGGACTTGCCAGCAAGCCACTGTCCGAGGCCTGTCAGTAGCCTTGTTCCCGTATCAATCACTTCACCCACGCCATCGGCAAGACCAGGACGCTTGCTCCATACCTCCATCCATGCCTTGAGTTCCTTTTGGTATAGCGCGGGATGGAGGGTGCAAGAGCTCATCCACACCATGAGGCGCTCGGCAGTCGGCTCAACGTCCACACTCTTGTCAGCAAATATTGCCGATAGACGAAGGCAACACTCGCGCAGATAGCGGCAGTCGTCATCCCGCCGCCACGCCAAATAGTCCGCTGCTGATCCTTTCGCTTCACTGCTTCTTCCCTTGACTTGGGTGATTTTCTGTCGCACACCGACGTCCAATGTCTTGTGCAGGTTGCCCAAACTGTCCTTGGCTTGGCGCTCCCATTCACTGTAGCCCTGCCCACGAACGATCTTTTCCAGCCCCTTCTTGACGCGGCTGGATTGGGTGTAACCCACGATTGGCAATGCGTTACCGAGCACCAATGCTCCAGCTGGCCCAAAAACGAGCAGGCCGATACCCACACCGGCGAAGTTTCCTGCCACCGCCAAGCCTGCGCGTACGCTGCCATTGACCAACACGTCCTGCACTGCCTGCGATCCAGTTACCTCACCCTTGGCGAAACGCTCCAGATTGCGTGCCGCCGTCAGCAACACAGCAAACACAGGCACATGTGGATGCAGCATGGCATCGCCAGCGTCCAGCGCGTCGGTCGTCATTTGCTCAACGGTGTCGCTGCTATAGCCCTCAACAAAGTGAACATGGTCCGCCCAGGCGGGTGCATTCCCGGCCATACGTGCTTTTTCGAGCAGCTCTGCGACCTCGGAATTGACCAATACTGGAAACTCATAGCTTTCGAAGTGCCGTTGCAGCAGATCAAGCTCAGCCGCGTTCTTTACCTGGAACCGAATACCGTCGACCGAAAGGTCCCAGCCTGCCTGGTTGGACGTGTCCGGGAACTCCACCACATGACCCTGTTCGACCAGTTTTGCCGCCACTACCTGCTCGGCCACATAACCCTTCACGTTGCTTATTGCGCCCAGGTGACTGGACGCATTCATTCGGTCGATGTGGTGTGCAAATTCAGCGAATTTGACGGGATCGCTCAAATCTGCGATCCGTGCAAAATCCGCTGCGGCCAGTACTTTGGGATCAAGCGATTGCACCAAGTACAACAGCTCACCCAGCGTCAACATCGACAGCGCACCCACGTCCTGCGCCGCTTCATTTCCAAGCAGACGTTGCCACCGGGCGGGGAGCTTCTTTCCTGCGGAGGGGCATCCACCACTCGGGCCAACTCAGCATCAAGACTTTGAGCACACTGATGCGCCGACGCGATCAGTCCCCAGTCGGCTTGATAGGTTTGTAGCGCCGTTTGCGGCAGCTCACCTGTTTGACGCATCGTCGTCAAAAGCGGGAACGCACGAGTCAGTGTGCGCAATCCGGCTTCGCCCGCAGTAATGCCATTCAGTGCGAGCAAGGCTGTCACCCGCATCGCAATGGCAGCCTGAATCTTCTGGTTGGCATTTCTCGTGGCCAACCATCCCGCTCCGAACGTGGCCAACACGATGGTGATCGGATTGGAGAGCACCGCGACAAAAGAAACGAGTGCCGGACCACTGACCAAGGGGATGAAGGCCGACGCCTGCGCAGCCAGAATGTATGCCGAAAACCCGGCGAGACTCACCGCGCCCCCCAAAGCCGTAAGTCCACCGCCCGTGAGTAGCAAGGTTCGAATGGCGTCGTCATTGAGTTCGTTGGCGTTGATCGCGCGCAGCAAGCGTTCCTGCGTCGCAGGATCCAACTTCTCAATCTGCTCCTTGGCACCTCGTAGCAAGGCTTCGCGCGCGGCGGCATCATCTTTGCCATTGTCCTTCAGGAGGCTGTCTACCAGTTCTTGCATGGTTTGCCGTGCCAGCGCATCCAATGAGTTTGGAACGTCGCGAACCTCCCCCCACCCCACAAAGCTTTTTGCTTTTTCTAATGCGTCTGGCTGAATAAAGGCAAGAACCGCTGCCACCAGATCATCCGCAGCCGTGCGCGTCGAGCGTAGCGCACCAAACGTTGATGGCGGCAAGCCCATGGCCTCCCGCAAACGCATCCAGACAATCAGTCGCAGCTCCTGCTCACTGGCACTTGAGTTCATCCACGCCATCACGCGCATTTGCAATGAGCAGACCGAATCTTCGGCGCTCTTCTTCGTATCGCTTTTTTCGAAGTACTTCCCTATGACTTCATCAATACGCCTGCTCAAATGTTGCTGCAGCGTGCTGTCTTCGAACAGAGCCAAAACCGTCGCCAGTAGCACGCGCGGTGCAGTTCCCAAGCCAGCGAGCACATCACGCGATTGCAAGGCTGTCTCTACATAGTCAGAGACTGATCCTGGCGAGTCGATCGGTTGTTCGGCCATGGCTGCGATCTGTTATGTAAAAAGTGATGCAGTGATAGTACGTTGCGTAGGCAAACTTCCCGCGAACTGAAGGGTCATTCCAGTTCCCTCAACGCCGCGCGGGCGCGCCGCAGATAATCATCACCGGATTGACCCAGTGCAGGCTTCACCACGGCATCAAAGCGGGCGTGCGGCGCACCAAACTCTCGAACCAGCGTTGCAGATTTTCGTTCATGCGCTCGATTGTATGCGCAGCGCCCTGCCGGAAAATACGTCATGGCGTACCGAAGTGCGAAGCGTTGCCGGCGGGCTGGCCGAAGCGCAGTGTGGGCAGCCAGTGCGTTGTGACAGGCGCGCGTTCGGAACGCAGTGGCGTCGCCTTGTTGCCTGGTTCGAAGCCATCGGCGAACAGGGCTTCGGGTACGCCATCCACGGAGTAGCCCAGTTCCACTTCCATGCGGTCGATGTGGAAGCCGGAATCGAGGTTGAGCTGGAAATTGTTGCTGGCGATGATGGCCGCTGGCGGGAGCGACAACGCGGCACGAACCCACGCCTGCGATTCCGCACCGGGCACGCTGGCCGGGCTGGGCAGTTGTCCGATGAGCGTGCCGCCAAGACGCAGCGTGGCGCGTGCATTGGTTCCGGATGCGGCGCGTCCGTCGTGAACGAAACGCGCCTGTGCCGCCGCGTAGCCGGGGCGTGGCGGAATCGACAGGTTCAGATCCACCTGCGCATCGTTGCGAAAGCACGGATAACCCGAGTCATTGCACCATGCGCCCGGATGGGCGACCGAGAACGCAGCAAGGTTCGGCTGCGGCGTGCCGTTGACCGGCGCGCCGAAGCGCTGGATGTCGCGCAGGTCGTAGCCGCGCCAGCCGGTTTCGGTAGGGATTTGCTGCGCGCCGATGTTCTTGGGGAACACATCAGTGGCTGCGAACTTCACCGGCCATGCACGCACGTCGCGCCAGCGCAGTTCACGCATGTGGCCGAGGAAACAGGGTTCTTGCGGATGATGATCGGCCTGATAGGCCACGCCGAGCAGGTGCAGGTGCACTTCGCTCCACGGGATCGACAGCGCCCATTGCTCCACCAGATCGAAACTGCCGTCTTCGTCCGGATCGGCGCGCAGCACCACGCCATCGCTGCGGAACTCAACTTCCCAGTGGATCAGGGTTTCAGCCAGCGACGGATCGCTCGGCATCAGGGCGATCTGTGACGCGACGGGATTCACGAATTGTTGCGTGATGCCACCCGTGCTACGGGTGATCGCGGCGCGCACCTGCCAGCCCGTGATGCACGGCACGTCGCTGGCACCGAACATCACCAGATTGATCGAATCTTCGGCCGGTGAATGGCCGGGGCCGGGCTGTCGGGCACCGGTTCCGGGCCAGGGTTCGAGCAGGGCGGCATCGCCTTGGCCGGGTACGCCGGTGTATTCGCCGCCGATCACGCGATCGGCCGGCGTGATCGCGATTTCCCCCCAGTGGCCGGTGGTGTTGAAACTGCTCGCATAGAAGCGCACGCGACCCGGGCGTTGTGGCGAAATCAGCAACGGATTGCGCAGCCGTGCATCGAGGATGTCCTGATAGTCCAGATGCATCACGCCGACGCCCGCGCTGCCGTCGCCACCGACGATGGCATTGTCGTTGTCGAGCCGACCATCGCGTGGATCGGTGGATTGCGCCTTGTGGATGTCGATGTGGAAACGGTTGCTGATGCCGGCACTGATGGGCGTCACGGCGATGTAGGCCGTATCACCTCGCACATCCCACGCGGCTTCATCCCACCACACGGTCGTGCCGCCCGCGCCGAGTGTGGCGGCATGAGTGCCGGCCCAGTCGAAACGCTCGCGGAATTCATGGCCATCCGGTCCTTGCACCACTTCGGCGGCGTACAGCGGATAGGCCAACAGCGATGAAGCGAGCACGAAAAGAATGCGATACATCGGCAAGTTCCGGTTCCGGGGCATCTGCTCCTGTACGCAAAAGGAAGGGCGACTGCGTCATGTCCGGATGATGGTCGGATGGCGCACTGGGGCCCAGTGCATCTAAACCCTCAGGCCAATGCCATCACCGCCGCGCGGGCGCGTTCGAGGTACTTGTCTTTCGATTCACCCGGCTCCGGCTTCACCACTGCGCCGAAACGTGCCGTGCAGATCAGTGGCACCGGTAGCAAGCTGCCTTTGGGCAGGCTGCGACGCGCGTTGTCCAGATACACCGCCACCGGCTCCACCTGTGGATGTGCGCAGGCCAGATGGTAGAGACCGGATTTGAAGTGACCGGGCGCGGCATCGGCATTGCGCGTGCCTTCGGGAAAGATGATCAGCGAATCGCCTTGCGCCAGTGCTGCATGCAGCGGCGCCAGGGGATCGTCTTGCGGGTTTTCGCGTTGTCGATCGATCAGCACCGCGTTCAAGCCGCGATGTGCGATCACCGCACGCAAGCCGCCGCCCCAGTAATCCTTGGCCGCCACCGGGCGCGTATGGCGACGCAGGTGTGGCGGCAGTGCGGCCCACAGCGTCACCGTATCCAGATGGCTGCCGTGATTGGCGAAATAGATGCGTTGGCGCGACTCTGGCGTCACTCCCATCCAGCGTGGATAGGCGCCGAACAGCACCTTCGCCAATGCCACCAACAGGCGCGACAGCATCAGCCGCGCTCCCGCAGTTGCCTGGCGATGGCGCGGGTGCGCGTCACGCAGGTCAGCGCGGTGCCGGTGGCGATCACGATGGAGGCGGCGAGCAACGCCCAGAACGTGCCGCGCAAGGCCAATTCACCGGCACCGAGCAACAATGCCGCGGTCATCACCGCCATGCGATGCGGCTTGGCTTGCGGCCCGCGAAAATCCTGCGCCAACCCGAGGCTGCCGCCAGTCACGCGGATGTAGGCCGTCAGCGCTGCCAGCAATGCCATCAGCCAACCCAACCAGCCATATCCTGCGGCATGACCCAGCGCGACCAGAAACAGCGAATCGGCGATGCGGTCGGGAAACTCGTTGTACAGCGCACCCACAGGCGACTGCTTGCCACCTTCGATCGCGACCATGCCGTCGAGCAGGTTGCACAGCAGGCGCAGTTGAACGCACAGCGCCGCGAGCACGAAGCCGGGCGGTGTCGGCCAATACAGCAGCAAGCCGGCACCGATCAGCGCAAACACGATGCTGATGACGGAAATCTGGTTCGGCGTGATCGCGCTGTTGACCAACACACGTGCCAGCGCCTTGGCCCAACCGGCGCTGCGTGTGGCGAGCGGGCGGCGGTTGTCGGTCGTGCTCATGGTGTTTTCACATCGGTGGCAGCGATGTTGCCTGCCGGTGTGGGCAAACGTGGCGGCAACGCCGGAACCGCATTACCGCGCCAGCGCCGCAAGGCACGCTGGAAAAACAGGTTGTTGGGAATCTGCATGATGGTGCCGTGATGCATGTCGCCGGTTTCCTGAAGTGTGGTGTAAATCAGGTTCACATCGATCACCCGGCCCTTGATGCCGGGCTTCTCGCCGTTTTCCAGAAGTTCCACGATGTCGCCTAGTCGGAACGGGCGCGTGGTGAAGATCAACACCGTGCAGAAGATATTGGACAGCACGCTCCAAGCTGCGAAAAACGCCACAGCACCGACCGTGGCAAAGCCGGTGAAGGCCGTCCAAAGCACTGTGCCGGAAACCCCCAGGCGATCCAGAATCAAAAGCGTGGCCGCCAGGGTGATGACGAAGCCGATGACCCGCCGCACCGCGATCGCCAGTTCGCTCGGAAGCCCGTAGCGACCGCACAGCCGCGTGATCAAGCGACGCAGCAGGGTTTGCAGCAGCACCGCGATCAACACCACGAGCAGCACCTGCGCCACCGGCACCAGCACTCCGAACCATTCCTGTGCCCAAAGAGGTAGCCGTTCTTTCATGCGTGTTGCCGTGCCGTGATTTCAGGAGTGCCGATGCTACCTGTTGTCCGGTTTGCCGCGTAAGCCGATGCCCGCACCGATGCGCGTGGCGCATGCCATGTTGCCGAAGGAATATTTGCGGCCGTCAAGACGCCCTGGCGGATGCGTCGATCCTGATTCCCGTCACCGCAGCGCACCGCGGCGATGGATAATCCCGCGCTTGCACTTTGATGTGGAGCGAGCATGCATACCAGCGATGCCCTGATTCTCGGCGGCGGCCACAACGGCTTGGTCTGCGCGGCGTATCTGGCTGCGGCCGGGATGAAGGTCACGTTGCTTGAGCGCCGCGCCGTGCTCGGTGGTGCTGCGGTTACCGAGGAGTTCCACCCTGGTTTCCGCAATTCCACGGCGAGCTACACGGTCAGTTTGCTGAACCCGCAGATCGCCGCGGATTTGCGTCTGGCCAAGCATGGCCTGCGTGTGGTCGAACGGCCTTACGCCAACTTTCTGCCCGATTTCGACGGGGGCGCATTCCGCCTCGGCGGCAATGTGGGCATGGACGATCTGGTCCGCCTGTCGCCGCGCGATGCGCAGCGTTTGCCGGACTACTACGCCATGCTGGATCGCGTGGTGGCGGTGCTGCGCGAGCTGATGGCGCGCACGCCGCCGAATGTCTCCGATCGCTTCGTGCTGGCCGACTGGTTGGCATCGTGGCAGGTGGCCAGGCAGTTGAAGCATCTGGACATGCGCGGCCGCCGCGATCTGCTCGATCTGTTCACCAAATCCGCAGGTGAACTACTCGATCACTGGTTCGAATCGGCATCGCTCAAGGCCGCACTCGGCTGGGATTCGGTAGTCGGCAATTTCGCCAGCCCGTACACGCCCGGCAGTGCCTATGTGTTGCTGCATCACGTCTTCGGCGAAACCAACGGCAAGGCCGGCGTCTGGGGGCATGCCATCGGCGGCATGGGGGCGATCACCCAAGCGATGGCGGCCGAATGTTGTGCGCGTGGCGTGCAGTTGCTCACCGGGGCCGCGGTGGCGCAGGTCACGGTGGAAGGCGGTCGCGCCACGGGCGCCGTGCTCGATGATGGCCGAGCGTTTTCTGCCCGCTGTGTCATCGCCAACGTCAACCCGAAACTGCTGTACCAGCGCCTTGTCGCGCCCGAGCATCTGGATGAGGACACCCGCGAACGCATCGGTCGTTATCGCTGCGGGTCGGGCACGTTCCGCATGAACGTGGCGTTGTCGGAGTTGCCGGATTTCATTGCCGCGCCCGGTGTCGCACTGCAACCGCATCATCAAAGCGGCATTCTCGTATCGCCTACGCTCGGCTACATGGAGCGTGCCTATTTCGATGCCAAATCGCGCGAGCACAATCCCGGATGGGCGCGCGAACCCATCGTCGAACTGGTGATTTCCTCCACCCTCGATGACACCCTCGCACCGCCCGGCCAGCACGTTGCCAGCCTGTTCTGCCAGCACGTCAATCCCGAGATGCCCGATGGGTGGGATACGCACCGCGAAAGCGTGGCGAAACTGATGATCGACACCGTCACCCGCGTTGCGCCCAACTTTGCGCGCAGCGTGCTCGGCTATCGCGCTTTGACGCCGCTGGATCTGGAGCGCGAATTCGGCCTTGTCGGTGGCGACATTTTCCACGGCGCGCTCGGGCTGGATCAGATGTTCAGCGCTCGCCCGCTGCTTGGTCAGGGCAACTATCGCGGTGCCTTGCCGGGGCTGTATCTGTGCGGCTCCGGCACGCATCCGGGAGGCGGCGTCACTGGCCTGCCGGGGCGCAATGCAGCGCGGGAAATCCTGCGTGATGTGCGGCGGCGCAAGGCATGAATCAGCCTCAGCTTCCCATCGACGCGCTGCTGCCGGCGATTTACGAATCGCTGGCAGCACATTCGCGACTGGTGCTTGAAGCTGCGCCCGGCGCCGGCAAGACCACGCGCGTGCCGCTGGCGCTGCTCGATGCGCCATGGCTTTGCGGTCAGCGCATCGTGATGCTCGAACCGCGCCGTGTTGCCGCGCGTGCCGCTGCCACCTACATGGCGCACAGTCTGGGTGAAGAAACTGGACAGACTGTCGGCTATCGCATCCGCTTCGAAAATCGCACCAGTGCCGCCACCCGCATCGAAGTGGTCACCGAAGGCATTCTCACCCGGATGATTCAGGACGATCCGATGCTCGAAGGCGTCGGCGCCATCGTGTTCGACGAGTTCCACGAACGCCATCTCGCCGGCGACCTTGGCCTCGCGCTGGCGCTCGACGTGCAGGCGCAAGTGCGCTGCGAACTGCGCATCGTGGTGATGAGTGCCACGCTCGATGGCGAAAAACTTGCGCGCTTCCTCGATGCGCCGCGCCTCACCTCCGAAGGCCGCAGCTTTCCGGTCACGATTTCCCATCCGCCCGCGCGCCGCGACGAACCGCTCGCCGCACAAGTCCGCCGCTGCGTGGAAACCGCATTCGCCGAACATCCGGGCGACCTGCTGGTGTTCCTGCCTGGCCTGCGCGAAATCACCGATGCCATGCGCGCGCTCGATAACGCGAATCTCGCTGCCGACGTGTTCGCGTTGCACGGCGAGCTTTCCGTCGAAGCGCAAAGCGCCGTGTTGCAACCTGCCAGCGACGGGCGCCGCCGCATCGTGCTGGCGACGAACGTGGCCGAATCCTCCGTCACCCTGCCCGGCGTGCGCGTGGTGATCGATTCAGGCCTGGCGCGCGAACCGCGTTTCGATCCGAACTCGGGCTTTCCGCGCCTGGACGTGGTGACGATTCCGCAGTCGTCCGCAGATCAGCGCGCCGGGCGTGCTGGCCGCGTCGCCGAAGGCTGGTGCTATCGCCTTTGGCCGCAGTCGCAACGGCTGGAAGCCGCACGTCGCCCGGAAATCGCGCTCACCGAACTTGCCGGGCTGGCGCTGGAACTGGCAGCGTGGGGCAGTGCTGCGTTGCGGTTCTTCGATCCGCCACCGCAAGGCGCGCTTGCCGCCGGGCGCGATCTGCTCGAACGCCTTGGTGCCCTGGCAGGCGGCAGCATCACCTCGTTCGGCCAGCGCCTTCTGAAACTCGGCACGCATCCACGCCTCGGAGCGATGCTGCTCGCGCCGGATGGAACCGAAGACGTGGCCTTGGCCTGCGATCTTGCCGCCCTGCTGGAAGCCCGCGACCCACTCAAGGGACCGCGTCGCGACGACATCGCCGCACGCTGGCAGGCGTTGGCCGCGTTTCGCACCGGCCGCACACCACCTGATGCTTCACGCGGCGCGCTCGCGGCCATCGACCAGACGGCGAAACAATGGCGCCGCCGCCTCAGCCTGCGCACCACACCGCCCGCCGATGTCCCCGCCCATCGTTTGGGCGATGTGCTGATGTTCGCCTTCCCCGATCGCATCGCGCATCAACTCCCGAGTGATCCGCATCGCTACGCACTCGCCAATGGCCGCAGCGCCACCCTGATGCCAGACAGCGCGATTTACGGTGAGCCCTGGATCGTCATCGCCGAATTGCGCGATGCGGAACGCGATGCGCGCATCCAGCGCGCTGCACCGCTGGACGAAGCCGCGCTCGAACGCGCTTTCGCATCGCGCCTGGTCAGCGAAGACCGCGTGTTCTGGGATACCACCCATCACCGCATCGCAGCCCAGCGCGAACGCCGTTTCGATCGCATCGTGCTCGACGTGCGTCCCATCGCCCAGCCCGATCCTGCCCAATTCGCCGATGCCCTCGTCGATGCGGTGCGCCAGCTCGGCCCCGATGCCTTGCCGTGGACGGAATCGCTCAAACAATGGCGCGAGCGCGTCCGCTGCCTGCGCGACTGGCTGCCGGAAAATGAAGCCGAAACCCTGCCCGATCTTTCCGATGAAACCCTGATCGCCACCCTCGATGCCTGGCTCAAGCCGGTGCTGCGCGGCAAACGTCGCCTCGACGCGCTGACCGAGCAGGAACTCGGCGACGCATTGAAATCAGCCGTCGATTGGCCCACCCGCCAGAAAATCGACAGCCTTGCCCCGACGAAGATCCTCGTCCCTTCCGGCCTTGAACGCGCCATCCATTACCGCCACGGCGAATCTCCCGTACTGGCGGTGAAACTTCAGGAACTCTTCGGCCTCGCCGATACCCCGCACATCACGGCCGGCCGCATCCCGCTCACCCTGCACCTGCTCTCACCCGGCGGCCGTCCCTTGCAGGTAACGCAAGACCTCAAAGGCTTCTGGGAACGCACC
>JAEXRB010000339.1 GCA_023438325.1 Pseudomonadota bacterium
TCAGCGGCACCAGATGCCCGCCTTCGGCCGCGTAGCGGCCCCCGACGGAAATGCCGTATTCGGGCGCGACCAGGCTGTAACAGGTGTTGACGAGGCGCGGCAGCGGCGCAGGCAAGCCACGCAGTTGCGCAATGATCGACAGCGCGCACAGCTTGGCCTGACTATTGGCGGCGGTGGCGGACTTGGGCATCGGATGCGCCTGTGCGGCATCGCCGATCACGTGCACTTGCGGCCAGCGGCGTGAAGCGAAGTTGACCGGATCTACCGGACACCAGCCGCCTGCATCGGTCAGATCGGCAGCGAACGCGATGTCAGCGGCGCGCTGCGGCGGGATCACGCAGGCCACGTCCGCGTGGATGCGTTCACCGCCAGCCAGGTGCAGGGTACGGGTTCGCGCATCCACCGCCACCACTTCGCCGCCTTCGGTGCGCGACTGCCATGTGATCAGGCCCGGGTACAGCTCGTCCCACGCGCTCTGGAACAACGCGCGCTTGCTGAAATCATCCTTGCCATCGAGCAACAGCACCTTGCCGCGCTGGCGACGCTGGCTCAGCCGCCACGCGATCAGGCTGGCACGTTCGTAAGGGCCGGGCGGACAACGGTAGGGATTTTGTGGAATCGAAATCGCCACCACGCCGCCCCGGCGCAAGCCCGCGAGCTGTCGCTGCAAGGTCATGACCTGTGCATCGCCGGACCAGGCATGCGGCATTTTTTCGCTGCTGGTTTCGTCCAGCCCTTCGATGCCTTCCCAGCGCATCGCGATGCCGGGCGCGATGACGAGGCGATCCGCTTCCAGCCAGCGACGATCTTCAAGTTGCACCCGGCAACGCACCGGATCGATGGCACGCGCCGCTGCGCCGATCCATGTCACGCCTTCACGCCGCAACGCGGCCGGCCCCTGCCTTGCCTGCGCCATCGGCATCACGCCGGTGAGCGCGGCATTGCACATCGGGCCGGTGATGAAGTTCCGGCGTGGCTCGATCAGTGTGACGGCGATCTGCGGCGCCCACTGCCGCAGCACGCGGGCACACGTGGCCCCGGCGAAGCCGCCACCGACCACGATCACCCGCGCCACGCTGTCGCGTGCCCATCCGCTACCCGCCAACAGGCCGGCACCGGCACCGAGCAAAAAGCGGCGCGAGAACCTCATGGCGTATCGCGCCACGTCGCGGTCAATTCGCGCACCAGCGCCTCCACCTCGTGATCGGAAAGCCCATGCAGCAGGCGCGGCATCGTGGTGCCGGCCTGTTCACCGTCACGCAATGCCAGCAGTTGCCGGCGCAACGTGGCGGCATCGTTGGTCAGCTTCGGAATGGATCGAGCCTGGGGCGCAGCGTGGCAAGTGGCACAACTGGATCCCAACGCGCTGGGCAGCGCATCGGAGGAAACCGCAGCGGCAGCGAACATCCAGAAGACCATCAGGGCGCCTCATCGACTCGGGAAAGGAGCAGGCTCTTCGCGCACAGGTGCCGCATCGCGTGGCCTTGCATGTTGATACCTCTTTCCAAACTCGCGCCATGATGACGCGGGAGGCGTGGCTGGGCCAATGCACAGGCCGCCCTCCCGCGAACCCCGGCAACGAAAAAGCCCCGGCACGAAGCCGGGGCTTTGGGTGTTGCGCTCCAAATCGATCAGCGTGCCGCGTTGCTGTTCATCGTCGCATTGCGTGACGCGTTGAGGTACTGGGCCGGATCACGCATGTTGGCCGTATGGCATTGACCGGTGACATGGCCCCGGTTGACCGCACCGGGAAGCTGGCCATTGACCTGCTCGGTGGTGCCGTCTTCCGGATCGTTGAGCACCAGATCGGTGGCGATCTGGCAATAGTCGTTGGTATACCAGTTCGTGCTCTTGAACGAGGTGGTGTAGTAGTTGACCTTGGCACGCGAGGAATTGGGAATGCCGGCCAGCCAGCTGGCCGCACCGCTGTAGCTGAGGTTGCTGTTGTTGCCGCAACCCACTCCGAACCAGTTGCCCAGCTTGGCGAGGATGCCGGCCAGGTTGGTGCCCTTGTACGGCGTGCCGACCGACTGGATCAGGCGGCTGCCGGTGGCGTTGTCCAAGCCACTCCAGTAGTAGGTGTAAAGATGCAGCGACGCTGCGCCGCCCTGACTGTGCGCCACCACGCCGAAGGAATTCCAGCTTGCGCCGAAGCTCTTGATGCGCTGGGCGAACTGGTCGTGGGTGCGGTTCTGGTTCACATCCAGGAACGTGGAGGCGGTGCTGAACTGGCCCGCCGGCCAGACGCCGCCGGAACAGTAGCCGTGCACCAGCAGCAGACGCTTGCCCGTCGCCTTGGCCTGAGTGGTTTCGACCGGGCGCGGCCCCATCGTCATCAATTCATCCACGACGATTTCGCCACCCTTGGCGCGCGTGCGCAGCGGCGGCAGGCTGAGATCCATGCGCTTGGCCGAAGCCACGGTCACGAAGTGATCCGGGTTTTCGATGCGCAGGTTGCGCAGTTCGAACGGCCCCTGCGCGCCGGACTTGGCTACCCAGCGTTCGTCGAAACCCAGCCCGAGCTTGCCATGCGCCGGTGCCACCATGCCGCCAACCCATGCCACCGGCACATCGTTGCCAACCGCATCCTTGCCCCAGACTTCGGCGAATGTGCGGTAATGCGCGTCACTCTTGGCTGCCGTCACCGGAATATCGATCGACAGCCGGGTATCGCCACCCTTCTTGGCAATGCTGGCCTTGGCCTGCTCGCCTGTCAGCGCAATGGAGCCATCCACGAACGGCAGCAGGTGTTCGGCGCTGCGCAACACGCGATTACCAGCCGTGTCGGTGCCTTCGATCATCACCTGCGCCACGTACTGGCCTGCCTGCGTGGCCTTGAAGCCTGCACCGTAGAGGCCATCGCCGGCCGCGCCGTCATCATGCAGGCCATCGTCGAACATGGCGAAGGATTGGTTCTGCCCATCCGGATAAGTGACATTGAGCGTGGCACGCTCGATCCGGCCTGCTTGCTTGCCGGTGCGGGCCTTGCCGACGGCATCGATGGCGGCCAGCTGCGCCGTCAGGCCCAGCGTCTCGCCCACGACCTGGCGACTGTGAGTGGCATAGGAAGCCAGTTCCGTGCCGGCATCACCTTCGATCAGGAGGAAATTGCGACCCGCCGATTTGGCGCGGCTACCCAGATCGAGCGACCACGCGCCCTTGGCGAGATTGTCGAACTCGAACATCTGTGCCGGCACCTGCGCGCCTTCGATGCCGAAGCTCGACACCCTGCCGCGCTTGGCGGTCTCGGCAGGGCGCATCTTCTGGCCTTGCGGCCCGGTCAACGACACGCTCCAGCCTGCATCCGCCGGCCCCAGCACCGCGAAACGCAGCTTGCCGTTTTCCACCGGCAATGCGCCGTGCCAAGTCGTGCCCGACTTGCCGGCGACCATGTCCACCGGAATCAGCGCGCTGCGCGAATGGATCGTGGCTTCCACCGGATCAGGCGCGCGCATGGCGGCGAAATCCTCTGGCGGGCCAGCCAATTGCTTTGCCCCCATCTCAGCCGATGCAACGGATGCCGTGCCAAGCCCAAGCACGGTGGCGATGACAATGGCGAGCGGGCGCCCGGCCATGAGCGACAGGTGTTTCTTCATTGTGTTGGCTCTCCCAAACCCCGATGGCATGAACCGGCCCCTTTGCCGGCAGATACATCCGAGCCATCGCCGCCAAGCGGCCCCCGGGCCCGGAGTGGGCCGAGTAGACGGCCATACGCTGCCGAATGCAATCCGCAGTGCAGCAAGGGTGGAAAGCGCCGGTCAGGGACGCCAGCGATAGCCCGCGCCATGCACGGTGTCGATCTCGTCGAACGCGGCATCCAGCGCGACGAACTTCTTGCGCATGCGCTTGATATGCGAAGTGACCGTGGCATCGTCGACGACGATCTGCGCCTCGCGCATCAGTTGCTCGCGTGATTTCACATGGCCGGGGCGGTGCGCGAGTGCGTGCACCATCCAGAACTCGGTGACGGTGAGCGGCACTTCCTCGCCGTTCCATGTGACACGCATGCGCTCCAGCTCCAGTTTCATGCCGCGCAACGCGATCACGGTGTCGCGCCCCTGCGGCGAGCGCAGCGCATCGGTGCGACGGAACAGGGCCTGCACGCGCGCGGTCAGTTGCGGCAGCGAAATGTCCTTGGTCAGGTAATCGTCCGCGCCCAGA
>JAEXRB010000349.1 GCA_023438325.1 Pseudomonadota bacterium
ATATGGACTCATCATCCATCGCAAGGCGTCCGCACAAGTTACCTGCGCACACTTTCAAAGAACTGTGGAAGGAGGCTTTCGGCTCAACTTCCGTCCCGAGGCGTTTCGCTCAAGGGAGCCGCACATCTTACATCAATTTTTCAGTCCGTCAACACCCAAAACCGAAAAACTTTTTGCTGCTTTCCGCTGACTTGGCCCCTTCCGTGGAAGCGGCTGACTGGTCAGCGAGCCGGCCATTATAGAGAACTTCTCGAGCCTGTCAACAGGCTGCAACATCGTTGCTGCAGACCACGTGTCTGCGCCTTGGCGCTTGGGCTATCTTCACATCCATATGAGTCGCGCCTCCTTCATCCGGAACACACCGATGCACCAGATCACCAAGTACTTGGGACTGTTCGCGCTCTTCGCTCTGGCTTGCGTGGCCTGCTCCACACCTCGCTCACCCTGGGTGGAGCTGAAGGGGCTGCGCTACGAGGTCGAGCTGGCGATGGACGATGCCTCGCGCATGCGCGGGTTGATGTTCCGCGACGTCCTGCCCGAAGGGCACGGCATGTTGTTTGTGTTCGACCGCCAGGAGCCGCAGGCATTCTGGATGCGCAATACACGCATCCCGCTGGACATTCTTTACTTCGATGAAGCGCTGCGGCTGGTTTCAGTGTCGGCCGGCGTTCCGCCGTGCACCACCCAAACCTGCCCCTCCTATCCAAGCAAGGGGCCTGCGCGTTTCGTGCTGGAGCTCAACGCGGGCCATGCCCGCCGCCTGGGCGTGCAAAGCGGCGATGTATTGATGCTGGATCCTGCGCTGCGGGCGCGGATTGATCCGCCGCCCAAAGACACCACATCGCTACCATGACCACTTCACATTTCCCATCGCCCCTGGCCCTGTGGGACGCACTCGGCACCACGTCGGATGATCGCATCGACCTGCTTTCCACCGCGATGCTGGTGGCGCGCGATGAATACCCTTTGCTCGACGTGGCCCACTATCAGGCCATGCTCGATGCGCATGCCGATGCGATCCGTGCACGCCTTCCAGAGAAGGCCGATGCACAGCAGCGCCTGCTCGCGCTGTCGCGCTATCTGTTCGACGAAATGGGTTTCGCCGGAAACCACGACGCGTTTTACGACCCCCGCAACAGCTACCTCAATGAGGTGCTCGACCGCCGCTTCGGCATCCCGCTGAGTCTGGCGCTGGTACAGATGGAATTGGCCCGCCGGCTGGATGTGCCGCTGGAAGGGGTTTCGTTTCCGGGCCACTTCCTAGTGCGCTTGCAGGTAGAGGGCGGGTTGCTCGTGCTTGATCCTTACCATCGCGGCCGCTCCATCGATGTGGATGAACTGCGCCAGCGCGCTCTCCCGCACATGAACGATGTCGACATCGATGATCAGCAGCTCTTTCTGTTGCTGGCCCCCGCCAGTCACCGTGCCATCGTGATGCGGATGCTGCGCAACCTGAAGAACCTCTATCAGGAGCAGAACGACATGGAAAAAGCCCTGCGATGCGCCGATCGGCTGACAAGACTGGCGCCGCAACATGCCGAAGCGCGGCGTGACCGGGGCGTGCTGTACCACCAGCTCGGCCACCTGGGTGCCGCGCGCGAAGACTTGGCACGCTATCTGACGATGGCCCCGCAAGCCGAGGATGCAGAGGCCGTGCGCGACATGCTGTTCGACGGCGGGCCGGCCACGATACGACTCCACTGATTCCGGTATTCGCCGCTCATGACCGCTCGCGCCCCTTCGGGCCTCTATCTGCTCACACCCGATCAAACCTCTACTGCACAGCTTCTGGATGACACGCAACGTGCACTGGAAGCCGGCATCACCTGGCTTCAATACCGCAATAAAAGTGCCGATGCGCTGTTGCGCCAAGAACAGGCCCAAGCGTTGCGTACCCTCTGCGATGGTTACGGCGTGCCGTTGATCATCAATGACGATGTGTTGCTGGCCCGCACCGCGGGTGCTGCCGGCGTGCATCTGGGCGAACACGATGGCGACATTGCCGGCGCGCGTGCCATCCTCGGCGCCGACGCCATCATCGGTGCTTCCTGCTACGACGACATCGATCGCGCGCGCCACGCCGCAACAACCGGCGCCAGCTACCTCGCCTTCGGTGCATTTTTTCCTTCGCCGACCAAGCCCGCCGCACGCCGTGCCACGCCGCAACTTCTGCACGATGCGACAACGCTCGGGTTGCCGCTGGTGGCCATCGGCGGCATCACCCCCGACAATGGCGCGTCGCTCATTGCTGCCGGCGCCCATCTGCTCGCGGTGATTTCCAGCGTTTACGCCGCGCCTGACATCGCTGCCGCCGTGCGCGCCTATCACTCCTGTTTTCCGAGTCGGACATGACCACCAATCACGAACTCTTCTCCCGTGCCCAGGCACGTCTTCCCGGCGGTGTGAATTCACCCGTGCGCGCCTTCCGCTCGGTCGGCGGCGAGCCGTTCTTCACCCGTCGCGCCGACGGGCCGTACCTGTGGGATGTGGAAGGCAAGCGCTACATCGACTATGTCGGCTCATGGGGCCCGATGATCGTCGGCCACAATCATCCGTTCGTGCGCGAAGCCGTCGAACGGGTGATCAAGGATGGGCTGAGCTTCGGCACGCCTTGCGAGGCCGAAGTGACGATGGCCGAAACCATCGCCGAGCTGATTCCCTCGATCGATGTGGTCCGCATGGTCAACTCCGGCACCGAAGCCACGATGTCGGCCATCCGTCTGGCGCGTGGTGCCACGGGGCGTTCGCGCATCGTCAAATTCGAGGGCTGCTACCACGGCCACGGCGATGCGTTTCTGGTGAAGGCCGGCTCCGGCGCACTGACGCTCGGCACCCCGACATCACCCGGCGTGCCCGCGCCATTGGCCGACCTCACCCTCACCCTGCCGTACAACGATTTTGAGGCCGCCACCGCGCTGTTTGAGCAATACGGCGCCGACATCGCCGGCCTGATCGTGGAACCGGTGGCCGGCAACATGAACTGCATTCCACCGCGCGAGGGTTATCTGCAACACCTGCGCGCGCTGTGTACCCGATACGGCGCACTGTTGATCTTTGATGAGGTGATGACCGGCTTCCGCGTCGCCCTCGGCGGTGCGCAGGCGCATTACGGCGTCACTCCGGATCTGACCACCTTCGGCAAGATCATCGGTGGCGGCATGCCGGTGGGTGCCTATGGCGGCCGGCGTGATCTGATGGAGCAGATTGCACCCGCCGGCCCGATTTATCAGGCCGGTACGCTGTCGGGCAACCCGGTGGCGATGGCAGCGGGCCTGGCAATGCTGACCTTGATCCGCGAAAACGGCTTCCACGACGAACTCGCCCGCCGCACCCGATTGCTGTGCGACGGGCTGCAAGCGTGGGCCGATGGTGCCGGCGTGCCCTTCACCACCACCCGCGTCGGTGCCATGTTCGGTCTGTTCTTCACGCCGGAAAGGCAGGTTGAAACCTACGCCCAAGCCACCGCCTGCGACGTGCCGATGTTCAACCGCTTCTTCAACGCCATGCTCGAACGCGGCGTATTCCTCGCCCCTTCGGCCTTCGAAGCCGGCTTCATGTCCAGCGCGCACAGCGAAGAAGTGATCGCTGCCACGCTGGAAGCGGCGCGCGAATCTTTCCAGATCGCCGCTGCCGGCTGAGATCGCCCCACAGGCCTGCGCCACCGCATCTTCCACACGAAGCATGCGGCGGCGAAAGATTCGTGCGCCAGGGCGGCCCGTCTATACTGCGGCCCATGAAAACCACACTGCGCCTCGCTCTCGTTTTGTGCTTCGCCTTCGCCGCCTGCGCCTGCGGCAACAAGGGCGATCTGGTGCTACCGGACAAACCCGGGCCCGAAGCCTCGCCGTGACCGCCACCGTGCCTTTGCGCTTCACCAAGATGCACGGCGCCGGCAACGATTTCGTGATCGTGGATCGACGCAGTGGTCGGGTCGATTTGCCCGATGACCTCGTCGCACGTCTCGCCGATCGTCATCGCGGTGTCGGTTTCGACCAGCTCATCACGATAGACCCACCGCGCAGCCCCGATGCCGTGGCGGCCTATTCCATCCTCAACGCCGATGGCAGCCAGGCGGCCCAGTGCGGCAACGGTGCACGCTGCGTGGCGGCATGGCTGATCCGCGCCGGCGCGACGCAATCCTCGTGTTTCACGCTCGACAGCCCGGTAGGGCGCCTGCTGGCGCAGGTGGAAAAAGATGGCATCGGCATCGCCATGGGCGTCCCGGATTTTTCCCCGGCAGCCGTTGGCTTGAAGCTGGATCAGGCCGATCCTTACCCATTTGCGCTCAATGGTGAAACCATCGAAGCGGGTGCCGTTTCCATGGGCAACCCGCATGCGGTGATCGTGGTGGATGACACGATGCTTGCCGACATCGAACGCATCGGCCCCGCCTTGCAGCGCCATCCGGCCTTCGCGGACAGTTGCAACGTGGGCTTCGCGCAAGTAATCGATGCCGGCACGATCCGATTGCGCGTGTACGAGCGTGGTGTCGGCGAAACGCTGGCCTGCGGCTCGGGCGCCTGCGCTGCGGTGGCGGTGCTGGCGCGGCGCGGGCTCGTCAGCGAGCGCGTCAGCGTGCACCTGCCCGGCGGTATCTTGCACCTGCGCTGGGCGGGTGCCGGGCACAGCATTCACATGTCCGGCCCGGCCACATTCGTTTTCGAGGGAGAGCTTCTTTCATGACACAGAACACCCAGCGCGCCACCGAGGCGGCCGACATCGCCGCCTGGCTGCGCGAGCATCCCACTTTCTTCCTGCATCATCCCGACGTTGCACTGGCCATCGATCTGCCGCGCGAACACGGCTCGGCCACTTCGCTGGCCAGCTACCAACTGGAAGTGCTGCGCGAAAAGAACCGCGAACTCAATCGCCGCCTGCAAGAGCTGTTCGCCATCGCCAACGAGAACGAACGCCTCACCGTCCGCACCCACCAACTCACTCTCGCCCTGCTGCGCGCACGCGACCTGCCCGACACCCTCGGCACGCTCGTGGCCACCTTGCGCGAGGATTTCAACAGCCAATGGGTGCGTGTGATCCTGCATGGCCCGCGCCAGGATGTGCCAGAGAGTCCGTGGTGGCGCGTATTGCAGAAGGACGATGCCGCGCTGACGCCATTCGCTGACTTTCTGGCCGCCGATGAACCGCTGTGCGGTCGCCTGCAAGCGCAGAAGCTCAATGTGCTGTTCGGCGATGAATCCGATCAGGTCGCTTCCACCGCACTGCTGCCGCTTGGCCGCCACGGGTTGCTTGCCATTGGCAGCAGCGACGCCAATCGTTTCTATCCCGGCATGGGCACGCTGTTCCTGCGGCTGATGGCCGAAGCCCTCTCCGCGGCGCTGGCGCGCTACGACACCTGATCGCGCCATGCCACGCCCACCCAGCCCTGGCGCCGATGAAACATTCGCGCAGCGCGATACGCTGACGGCGCCGGTGCTGGATTACCTCGAACGTCTGCGCGTGGCACGCGACTATTCGCCCAACACGCTCGGCAGCTATCGCCGCGACCTCGCCCGCCTGATCGGGTTCGCGCGGGCTTTGCCCATCACCCAATGGCAAGCGCTGACACCCGAGCACCTGCAACGCTTCATCGCCGGCGAACACCGCCGTGGACTGACGCCCACCAGCGTGCAGCGGCTGCTTTCCTCCTGTCGCGGCCTGTTTCTGGATCTGGTGCGCGAAGGCATCTTGCGCGCCACACCGGCCGCCGGCCTGCGCGCGCCGCGCGCCGCGCGCAAGTTGCCGGAAGTGCTCGACGCCGACGAAATGGCCCGCCTGCTCTCCTTTGAAGTGCTCGGCCCCGAGGACGTGCGCGACAAGGCCATGCT
>JAEXRB010000066.1 GCA_023438325.1 Pseudomonadota bacterium
CAGCTCGCACGTGGACTCGATCAGCTGCCCGAACCGCCTGACCAGACTGCCAACGAGGACGTGCCGGGGATGGATCACGAAAACGTTCGCGGTGCCGATTACTACATCTGACATTCCCCGAGGAGAACACAATGTCCCTGCAAATCACCATGGATCGCCTACATCAGCTCAAGCTCTCAGGCATGCTTGCCGGCCTCGATCAGCAGCTTGCCAGTTCGCAGTACACAGGATTGCCCTTCGAGCAGCGCCTGGCGCACTTGGTCGATGCCGAAATCAGCCAGCGCGACTCGCAGCGATTCAAGCGGCTGATGCGCAATGCCAGACTGAAGATCCACGCCGAACCGGAAGCAATCGACTACAACGGCAACCGCGGTCTGGATCGTCTCGTAATCGCAGACCTGTTGACCTGCGCATGGGTTGAGCGGCAGCAGAACCTGATCATCACCGGCCCTACAGGCACGGGTAAAACGTGGCTCGCGTGCGCACTGGCTGTGCAAGCAGCACGTAAAGGGCTGGCCATTGGCTATAGGCGTGTCAGTCGCTTGCTTGAGGATCTCGAGGCCGCACGGGCTGATGGCTCGCTGCCCAAGTTGCGCAACCAGCTCGCAAAGCTTCAACTTCTTATCTTGGACGACTTTGGCCTGACGGTGATGCGCTCGCGAGGGCGTGCAGATTTGCTCGAAGTCCTTGACGATCGTGTGGGCAGCGGATCGACGGCCGTACTTGGGCAAATGCCGGTCAGGCAATGGCATGCCTTCATCGATGATCCTGCATTGGCAGACGCCATCCTCGATCGTCTTATCCACAGCAGCCACCAGTTGCAACTCAAGGGTGAATCCATGCGCAAAGCAAGGGCCTAATCAATCACAAAATCCGCCAACAAGCGTCGGTGCCCAGTTTGCTGGCACCGACGCCGATGGCTTGCCTATTTGGCGATCTGATGTTGTCTCGAACAGGGCGATCAGTTCAAATGGCGAAAGAGCAAGAATGAACAGATTGTTGGTGAAGGCGTCCAGATTTCTTGGCGACAGCTACCAGTTCCTGTGGCGAGGGTGTCCAATTTGCTGGATATCTGTGGGTGAACACCAGTGCGGCGATGCCCACCACCGGCAACAGCAGCATGCCGATCAACACGAACATCAACACAAAGCAGATGAGCATCGCGATGGTTACCGCGTTCTTGAAGTTCAGCGCTTCCTTGCCCTGATCGTCGACGAAAGGCATTTCGGCCTTCTTCATCTGCCAGATGATCAGCGGCCCCAGGAGGTAGCCAAACGGGATGATGATTCCGATCAGCGCAGAAAGATGCGCGAACATGCCCCACTGGCGGGCTTCGGAGGATGGCCCATCCATGCCCGGCGGCGGCGGCGGTGTGGTTTCGATGTCGCTCATGCACAATCTCCTGTCTTATGGTTTTAACGAGGTCGCCACGTTACACCAGTTCATGGGCGAATTTCACGACACCGAATGGAGCAAGCGCGAAGTGCCGCGCTGGTGCTGCCTGAGACCGGTTCAGCCTGGTACGCACGGTGCGACAAGGGCGAGATTTTCACCCGCCTGCATCACCGGAAAACCACGCGCGCCCAAGGCCACGCCATCGGCAGCCGATCCGTAGTGATACAAATGCAGCCGCGCCAGCAGTTCGGCCGGGTATTCGCGCTCCAGATCATCAATGCCGCTGTGCGAGGGATTGCCGACAAGGCCGCAATCATGCGCGATGGGCTCTGTTCCCTCGCCCAGCGCGGCCAACACCTCGGGAATCGGCCGGGTATCGCCGGTGAAGATGAAGCTGCCGCGCAAGGCGATGCCGAACGCAGTGCGCGGCGCATGATGCCGAACTTCGAACACATCGAACCACAGCCCCTCATGCCAGAACCCGCGCGAGAGCGGCACGACGCGGAAGGCATCCCAGTAATTGGCACCACCTTCGGCCAGCACGCCGGGATAGTCCGCCACGCGCTGCTGCACCCACGGCACCAACGCCGCTGGCAGGTAAAGCCGGCAATCGCCGCGGCGGGCCGGGTCGAAATAAAGCTGCACGAACAGGCGCTCCATGCCGGCCACGTGATCCATGTGCGTATGCGTCAGGAACAACGCACGCGGCGCTTGTCCGTAACGTGCCAGATACGCACTCAGGGCTTCCTGGCCGCAGTCGATCATCAGGACTGGCTCGCCATCACGCTCCAGCACCGCGCTGGCCGACCCGAGCTCCACCGCGCCGGCGCTGCCAACGCCAAGAAAATGCAGATTCCAGTTGTTCACGGCACCTCATCCGGCGATGCGCCTGACATTGCTGCGGTGTAGCCGGCCAGCAATGCCTTCCAACTGCTTTCGCCGATGCCGCCGAGCTTGTCGAGCGAGCGCCGCAGCCTTCGCACGTTGGCCTGCTGCCAATCCTGTGACGGCACGCGCAGTCGGCCGCGGTCGAAGTCGATCAGCCAGACTTTTCCACCCGCATCGATCAGCATGTTGTGCGCGTTGAGATCAGCATGAAATACGCCGTCACGATGAAAACGCGCCAGTGTCGTGCCGATGTCGTGCCATGCAATATCTACATCGCCATCGCGCATGCATTCGGCCAGCGTGCGGGAATCGGGAATTCGCAAGGTCAGAAGATCGGCGCGATAGAACAATCCCTCTCGCCGCCAACCTGCCAACAGCGGGCGCGGCACAGGCAGATCAGCCGCGCATAGTTCGGCGAGCAGGTAAAACTCGCGCACGCAACGCACATGCGACTCGCCAATGAACAGGTAACGGTCATCGACCCAGCGCCCGATCAGGCCACCGCGCCGATAGTGCCGCAGCACGGCTTCGCCGAACGGCCCGCGCACCAGTTGCACTGCACCGCGCCCGCCCCGGCCTTCGATCGACTGGCCATCACGCCAGTACGCCGTGTCGAGCATATCCGGTGTGGCTTGCGGCAAGCTGTGGCGGTCGAACAGAATCGCGCCCTGCGCGGATGCGGCACGATGGATGTCCACGGCGATGGAATGGGCGTTTCGCATTGGTGCAGATACAGACGACTTCCTTGCGAGTGTACCAACTTGAGCCTGATCGACCCGCCCGCCCACATCGCGCTGCTGCGCCTCTCCGCCCTCGGCGATGCCACGCACGTCGTGCCGCTGGTTCGCACACTGCAACGCCAATGGCCCGCGACCCGCATCACCTGGGTCATCGGCAAGGGCGAACGGATGCTGCTGGAAGGCCTGGAAGGCGTCGAGTTCGTCGTCTACGACAAGAAGACAGGCGTGGCCGGCATGCGCGATCTCTGGAAGCGACTGGCGCCGCAGAAGTTCGATGCGCTTTTGCAGATGCAGCTGGCTGCGCGCGCCAACCTACTTGCCTTCGGCATCGATGCGCCGCTGAAGATCGGGTACGACCATGCCCGCAGCAAGGAGGGCCACAGCCTCGTCATCAACCGCCGCATCCCCGCCGGCGACCATCACGTTCTCGATGTGCTCGGCCGCTTCGCGCAACCTTTGGGCGTGGAACAGACCCGAGTGGAATGGCGCCTTCCGGTTCCCGAGGCGGCACGCGAATGGGCCGCCGAGCAGCTCCCAGGCGACACTCCAACATTGATCGTTTCACCCTGCTCCAGCCATGCCTTGCGCAACTGGGTGCCGGAGCGTTACGCCGCCGCTGCCGATCATGCCGCGCGCGAACACGGCTACCGCATCGCGATCTGCGGCGGGCGCAGCGAACTGGAACGCCGCACCGCCGATGCCATTCTCGCAGCGATGAAACAGCCAGCCATCGATTTGGTCGGTCGGGACACACTCAAGCAATTGATGGCACTGCTGGAACGCGCCGACATCCTGCTTGGGCCGGACTCCGGCCCCATCCACATCGCCAACGCACTCGGCACCAAGGTCGTGGGCCTGTATGCCTGCACCGACGCCGAACGCAGCGGTCCGTACTCGGACCGCCGTTTCACCACCAATCATTACGACCAAGCCGCGCGCCGCTTCCTCAAGAAACCCGCGGCTGCGCTGCGCTGGGGCAAACGCGTGGAATTTCCCGGTGTGATGGAACTGATCGGCGTGGATGAAGTGATCGACTGCATCGACCGCTGCACGGCCGAACTGCGGCGTCAGTCGCCCTTGACGCGATAATCGGCGTAGGATTTTTCCTCGACATAGGCCGAGCCCAGCGCCCGATTGATGTCGCGCTTGATGCGGGCACGCTCGTCGTTCTGGAAATACACCGAGCGCGCCAGCTCGATGAAACCTGCATCGAAAGCCTGCGCCGCTTCCTTGTCGCGGATGTCGTCCTCGATCACCCAGAGGCGCTCGTTCACGGCCTTGAGCTGGGCGCGCAATGCATCGATATCGACCTGTGCGGCGGGATGCTCACTCCAGGTTTTCTCCAACGCCTTCAATTCGTTGCGAACATTGGCCAGCTTGGCCTCATCGGACATGCGCTCGGACTTGATCTGAAGGATCGCGATTTTGTCGAGCAATTCGCCAAAAGAAACGGGGGCAAGGATTTCGGACATGGCAGACGGCCCGGACGGGCTTGAGAGGAAAGGGGCCATAGCCTGCCAGAAGTCGCAAGCAAGCACACAAGTGGCTGACGAAAAGACAAAAAAAACCGCGCATAAAGCGCGGTTTTTTTTTGAATCTGGCGGAGAGGGAGGGATTCGAACCCTCGGTACGCTTGCACGTACGCCTGATTTCGAGTCAGGTACATTCGACCACTCTGCCACCTCTCCGGTCGCCCTCAGCCGTTGGCTGGAGGGCCGACTATGATACGCAGACGGCAGATTTCGTACAAGCGTGCTTCATCCCTTGCCTGCAACAATTCCGCATCACTCCCCTGCTTTCGGGGGTTGCGCCACTTTCCGGGGGCGCGGCATGATGCGGCAGGTCCGCAAGTGATGCTAGGTCATACCCGCTCCGGCATCCCACCATCACATCTTTAGGTCCTGTCCACAGGGGGCAAGGCCAGGCGATACGAACCGATGATCGAATTCGGCCACCTCACTCACGTCGGCTTGCGGCGCGAACACAACGAAGACACCTACTACGGGGATTCCCAGCTCGGCCTGTGGCTGGTGGCCGATGGCATGGTTGGACACGAATTCGGCGAAGTAGCCAGCGCGCTGGCACGCGACACCATCGTCAGCCAGGTACGTGACGGCCAGCCCTTGAACGAGGCGATCCGTACCGCCGACAAGGAAATCATCCGCCAGTCCCAGCGTCGCAGCGAGGCCCTGCCGATGGGCACTAC
>JAEXRB010000353.1 GCA_023438325.1 Pseudomonadota bacterium
GCCCTCGCACGTGCCATCGCCGCCTCGCAAACGCCGGTGGTATCGGCCATTGGTCACGAAGTGGATGTCAGCATCTGCGACCTGGTCGCCGACGTACGTGCCGCCACCCCATCGGCGGCGGCCGAACTGCTGAGTCGCGATGGTCAAGCCTTGCTCTACGGCTTGAAGCGTCAGCGTGCACAACTGGGCCTTTCCATGCGTCGCGTGCAGGAGCGTGGCTGGTTGCGGCTGGATCCATTGCAGCACCGCCTCGCGGCACAGCATCCCGCCGCCCGTCTGGCGCGCGGCGGCGAGCGCTTGGTGGCATTGCGCCATCGCCTGCAAACCGCCCTGCGAGAAACCCGCGCCCCACGCCAATTTCGCCTTGAACGTCTCAGCTTGCGCCTTTCCGCGCAACGCCCCGCGCTGCGCCTTGCGGCACTGGCCCAGGCCAGCCAGCGCGCCGGACAACGCATCCATGCCGCGCTCCAGCAGCACCTCGCACGCGAAGCAGGCCGCACAACGGCCCTCGCACGTGCGCTGCATGCAGTGAGCCCACTCGCCACCCTGCAACGCGGCTACGCCATCTTGCTGGATGAACATGGCCACAGCTTGCGCCACGCCGCCGATCTGGAGCCCAGGCAACGCATCCGCGCCCGACTCGCCGATGGCGAGCGCCGGCTGCGCGTGGAAAGCGACGACGACGCGCCATGAGCCCCGCCCCGCAGCCTTATGAGCGGCTCACGCCCGATCTGGTCGTGGATGCCGTCGAATCACTCGGCCTGTATTGCGATGGCCGCATCCTCACCCTCAACAGCTACGAGAACCGCGTCTACCGCGTTGGCATCGAAGATGCACCGCCGCTGGTCGCCAAGTTCTACCGGCCGGGGCGCTGGAGCGATGCGGGCCTCGTGGAGGAACACGAATTCGCACGCGAACTGGCCGACGCCGACCTCTCCGTGGTCGCGCCGCTCGCGTTCGATGGCAAGACGCTGTTCCACCACGCCGGTTTCCGCTTCGCGCTGTTTCCCTGCCAAGGCGGGCGCGCGCCGGAACTGGGCGATGCCAACACCCTGCGCCAGCTCGGCCGCACCCTGGCGCGCATGCACAACATAGGCGCACGGCAGCGCTTCCGCCATCGCCCGACACTCGACGCCGAACGCTTCGGCCATGAGCCGGTGCGTTACCTGCTCGAATCAAACTGGATTCCCGACTCGCTGCGCACCAGCTTCCAGCGCCTGAGCGCCGCATTGTTGACGCAGGTCGACCAAGCCTTCGCTCGCGCCGGCCCGGTCACGGCGCTGCGCCTGCATGGCGACTGCCATCCGGGCAACATCCTCTGGCGCGAAGGTGTCGCGCATTTCGTCGATCTGGACGACTGCCTCACCGGCCCGGCAATCCAGGACTTGTGGATGTTCCTCGCCGGCACGATGGACGAGCAACGCGAGCAACTCGACCGTCTGATCGAAGGCTATTCGGAATTCCGCGATTTCGACTGGCGCGAACGCCACCTGATCGAACCACTGCGCGCACTGCGCCTCTTGCACTACCACGCCTGGATCGCACGGCGCTGGCATGATCCGGCCTTCCCGCACGCCTTCCCGTGGTTCGCCGAAACCCGGCATTGGGAAGACGTGCTGCGGCAAGTGCAGGAGCAGCTTGCCGCGATGGAAGATCCTGCACTGTAACGCCGAAGGTGCCCGGCTGGGATGCGCCACAGCCTCAACCACCACTGAGCGAACGATCCTCTGCAGCGCTACTCCCTGGGCCTGATTCGTGTCTTTTCCGCCGCCGGAACCGCCATAGGCTCGCCCACCGACTCGAAACCATCGGCGAACAGCCCCACCGGCACGATCAGCACGGATGCGCTGGCACTATCGTTGCCATCTTCTGGATCGGTTATCCCCTCTGGCACCGCCACGCTCGCGGTATTGTCGATCTGCGCGCCGATCACACCCTGCACCACACCTGACAAGTCGTAACGCAGGTATCCATTCGCCGCCAGATCAATCAGCACATTCATCGGCCCCGTGCCCGCATCGTGCGGTGCAGGCGGACAGACGACACTCGATACCGGCGGCGGCACACAGGCCCATTCCACATCCGTCAGCGTCGCCGGTGGATTGTCGGAAATACCGGCCCCGGCCACATCGTTGGGCCCGATGTTCGCCACTACGATGGAATACACCACCGTATCGCCGATTTGCGCGGTCGTGCGGTTCGCATCCTTTGCGATTTCAAGGTCCACCTTCGGCGTGATCGTTACTTCCACCGTGGCAGTGGCCTGCAGGTAATTGGCACTTGCCTCCTTGGTGGCTGTGACAGTGCAGGTACCAAGGCCCGTGCCGGTCAACGTGGCCCCACCCACCTCGCAGAACGTATCGCCTGCCGTCACGGCGTAACTCACTGTGCCCGAGCCCGAGCCGCCACTGGTGCTCAATGTGCTGGTTTCACCGAACAGAATGCTGGCGGGAGTGGCGATGACGTTGAGCGGTGCTTGCGGCGTTTCAAACTGTGCGTAGGCGATGGCAGCAGGTTTGTCGCCCGCCATGGTGAAGTACCCCCCGGCGTAGAGCCGCTGGGCCACGCCATCCCAGGCCAGGGCATGCACTACTTTGTTTACGCCCGACCCCAGCGCCGACCACGCGCTGCCGTTCCATACCGCGATGCGATTGGCCGACGTGCCGCCCGCCTCGGTGAAGTACCCCCCAGCGTAGAGCCGCTGGGACGCGCCGTCCCAGGCCAGGGCGCTCACCAAGTTGTTCATGCCTGACCCCAGCGCCGACCACGCGCTGCCGTCCCATACCGCGATGCTTTTGGCCGACGTCCCACCCGCCGTGGTGAAGCGCCCCCCGGCATAGAGCCGCTGGGCCGCGCCATCCCAGGCCAGGGCGTACACATACTCGTTCGTGCCCGTGCCCATGCCCGACCCCAGCGCCGACCACGCGATGCCGTTCCATACCGCGATGCGATCGGCCGCGGTGCCACCCGCCGTGCTGAAGAAGCCTCCGGCATAGAGCCGCTGGGCCGCGCCGTCCCAGGCCAGGGCGGCCACCGTGCCGTTCATGCCTGACCCCAGCGCCGACCACTCACTGCCGTTCCATACCGCGATGCGATTGGCCGACGTGCCTCCCGCCTCGGTGAAGTACCCCCCGGCGTAGAGTCGCTGGGCCGCGCCGTCCCAGGCCAGGGCGCTCACCAAGTTGTTCATGCCTGACCCCAGCGCCGACCACGCGCTGCCGTCCCATACCGCGATGTTTTTGGCCGACGTACCACCCGCCGTGGTGAAGCGTCCCCCGGCGTAGAGCCGCTGGGCTGCGCCGTCCCAGGCCAGGGCGAACACATAATCGGTCATGCCCGTGCCCATGCCCGACCCCAGCGCCGACCACGCGCTGCCGTTCCATACCGCGATGCGATTGGCCGCGGTGCCACCCGCCGTGCTGAAGAAGCCTCCGGCATAGAGCCGCTGGGCCGCGCCGTCCCAGACCAGGGCGTGCACTTCACTGTTCATGCTCGACCCCAGCGTCGACCACACGCTGCCGTCCCATGCCGCGATGTTATCGGCCCCCGTATCGCCCGCCGCTCTGAACTTGCCCCCGGCGTAGAGCCGCTGGGCCGCGCCGTCCCAGGCCAGGGCGAGCACTTCGTTGTTCAGGCCCGATCCCAGCGCCGACCACGCGCTGCCGTTCCATACCGCGATGTTATTGACCTCCGCGCCGCCCACCCACGAGACGAAGTCCCCCCCGGCGTAGAGCCGCTGGGA